>JANPGQ010000311.1:0-38551 GCA_031423975.1 Cytophagales bacterium
GGTATTTAGAAGGAGATAAATAACTTTCTGAAAATGCTCGAAATCATATTCAGAATACTCAGAATACAATTTATGCAAGTCATATTAATTTTTTTGAGATGGCTATAAAAATGAAATTAGGTAAAATTATTACTAAGAGAATCTTAGAAGAGTTTATAAAAGCAACTAAAGATAGCTTCATCGAAATATTACCAAGTGAGGAGGAACATTTTACAAAATATTTAGAAATTCCTTTAATTGCTGAACACAGAAACCCTTTTGATAGACTCTTAATTGCGACTGCTGTTCATGAAAATCTAAGTATTATTTCAGTTGATGAAAAGTTTGGATATTATACAGATTTGATAAAAATAATTTGGTAAAACTTCAATTTTTATATTATTTCACAAAACCACTAAAAACTATGCTCGCCAAAACCTTCGGAAGTGCCTTACATGGCGTTGATGCAACCATTATCACCGTTGAAGTTAGCGAAGGACAGGGGCAATTATTCTTCATTGTGGGTTTGCCTGATGGGGCGGTCAAAGAATCCACCCATCGTGTGGAGTCTGCTATTAAACAGGTTGGTTATTTTTTCCCCCGTACAAAAGTTGTCGTTAACCTTGCCCCTGCGGATATTCGTAAGGAGGGTTCGGCGTATGATTTGCCCATTGCTTTGGGTGTCATCCATGCTTCGGGACAAGCTAATTTGAAGGAACTTGAAAACTATGTAATTATGGGCGAATTAGCCCTTGATGGTTCGCTCAGACCCATCAAAGGGGTTTTACCTATCGCCATCGAAGCCCGAAAAAAAGGATTTAAAGGCTTTATTCTCCCGACAGAAAATGCTTATGAAGCCTCTATTGTAAATAATCTGGACGTTATTGGCGTAAAAAGTTTGAAAGAAGCCGCTGAGTTTCTTAGAGGTTCGCTCAAGATAGAGCCTTTGATTACGGATACTCGTGATATTTTTACCAATTCTCAGAACGATTACGATGCCGATTTTTCGCACGTACAAGGGCAAGAGAACATTAAAAGAGCCTTAGAAATCACAGCAGCGGGTGGACACAATGCGATTATGATTGGACCTCCTGGGGCGGGCAAAACCATGTTGGCGAAGCGGATTCCCAGTATTTTACCGCCACTTTCTTTGCAAGAAGCCCTTGAAACTACCAAAATTCATTCGGTAGCGGGTAAATTGGGAGCAAAAGCAAGTTTGATTTCTACTCGTCCATATCGTTCGCCACATCATACAATTTCAGATGCGGCTTTGGTGGGTGGTGGCAGTAATCCACAACCTGGCGAAATTTCTTTGGCACATAATGGCGTATTGTTTTTGGACGAATTACCCGAATTCAAACGGACGGCTTTGGAGGTGTTGCGTCAGCCTTTGGAAGAACGGAAAGTATGTATTTCAAGAGCCAGATGGGCAGTTGAATTCCCATCAAGTTTTATGTTGATTGCAAGCATGAATCCCTGCCCATGTGGTTATTACAATCATCCCGAAAAAGAGTGCGTTTGTGGGCCGGGCGTGGTGCAGAAGTATTTGAATAAAATTTCAGGACCACTTTTGGATAGAATTGATTTGCACGTGGAGGTTACGCCCGTGAAATTCGAGCAGTTATCTTCCATGAGAAAATCGGAAAGTTCGGCTCAAATTCGTGAGCGAGTGATTAAAGCCCGTGAAATTCAGACCGTTAGATTTAAAGATTATCCAGAAATATATTCTAATGCCATGATGCCTTCGCAGATGGTGAAGGAAGTTTGTGTTTTGACAGAAGCAGGAATTGCCCTATTGAAAAGAGCAATGGAACGCCTCCAACTTTCTGCCCGTGCCTACGACCGTATCTTGCGGGTAGCCCGA
Source organism: Cytophagales bacterium (assembly GCA_031423975.1). Lineage (GTDB taxonomy): Bacteria > Bacteroidota > Bacteroidia > Cytophagales > Spirosomataceae > Arcicella. The sequence continues at coordinate 1,844 of JANPGQ010000311.1, forward strand.
ACCATTGCGGATTTGGCAGGTACAGAAGATATTAGAACGGAACATTTGGCAGAGGCAATTCAATATCGGAGTTTGGATAGAGAGAATTGGGCGGGATGAGTTCAGTTATTAGTAAACTTTATCAAATATCAAAAAAGCTACCCAATCCATGAGTAGCTTTTTTGCTTTTGTATATTCTCTGAATTACATGCCTCACAGGGCGTAAAAGCCGTTTCTATGAATTTGTGCAGATATATGAGCCTTTCTTGCATCAGTTTTGTGTAATCTTCTTCTGTGAGTCCAAGCATACTTTTTAGCATTGATTTCCCTGCCGTAGCAAAGATACAGATTGATAATAGCGTAATTAAAATCTGTTTGGAGTTGCCTTCTATTTCTCCACTTTCTATCGCTTTTTCGATGTCGTTTAGTAATAAATGGGCTGGATTTTCAATTTTTCCACTTAATAATATTCCCATCATGGCATCGGGATTGTTATTAAACTCATTCATCAAAAAGATGTCCATTTCAGGTTCTGAACAAGATTTATCGAAATGACGTGTAGCAAACATCTGCATTTTTTCAATCATGGTAAAATTGTTTTTACCGAAAATGTCAGTTATGTTATTCGTTTGGGCAAAAATATCTTTCCAAACGGTCTCAAATAATTTCTCTTTATTTCGAAAATAATAATGCAAAGCTGTTCTACTAATACCTGCTTCATCGGCAATTTCTTGTAAACGTGTGCCAGCTAATCCTTTCCGTAAAATATCTTTTTAGCGGCTTGCTTAATTTGAGTTTCGGTATCTATAACAGCAGGAGTCATGGTTTTGATTTGGTGTTAAACAATTATTACCTGTGGTCATTGTTTAGCTGTACGCAAAGAAAATATCTATTCATATTATTGCATAATTGGCTCTGATAGTGTTGATTCTTGGCTTACACTTTCCTTACGTTTTAGTTTGAACATAGTTCTGAAAATAATATCCCACATCATACTGCTTACTCCGAAACCATTCTCATCGTCATTATAATGATGCACCATGTGATGATTTTTCATTTCTTGCAAAAACGAACTTTTGAATTTTGCGTGGTGCAAAGCGTAGTGCATCATATCATAGATTAAATAGCCCGAAATGAAACCCGCAAAAAACGGAAATACGTAAACATCACCCAAGACGTAGTAAAAAAGAGCATAAAAAATTGCTGCAATAGGAGCTCCCAAAAGTGGTGGCATTACCAAACGTTTTGAATCGTTTGGATAGTCATGATGAACCCCATGCGTTAAAAAACTGATTCGTTTTCCAAGGTCGGTAGTGGCATGGTAATGAAAAACGAAGCGATGTAAAAGATATTCTGCCAATGTCCAAAATGCTATTGCTACAACAAATAAACCGATGGTTTGAAGTATTGAAACGCCACTGGTAAAGCCCCGATAAAGGGAATAAATCACTACTGGAACCCAAAAAATGAGGGGCGTACTCCAATGTACTCGTGAAAATAAATTGAGAATTGGATTTTTGAAAAGACGAACAGATTCATCTTTGTTTGAGACAAATTTCTTAGCCATAGATTTTCAGTTGATTGTTAATGATATAAAATATTAAATTTTATTGTTTGACATTTTAGTTAGTATATTGACAAAATAACTGGTTAAATAATTCCCACCAGCATAATCTTTAAAAAAAATTAATGTCAATTTCCCCCTAAAACATATCATCAAAAAGTACCGTAACAAATATACCAATTGACTGATTATAATATTGAAAAGTACGGTCGTCGGCTACGTTATTCAAGCCTAAACTGTATGAAATGCCTATTTGGGTGAATTTTTCTACTTGTATGCCAATACCCATATTGAAACCGTAGTCTATTCTATTTAAGCCATTGCCAAAAGTTCTTACCGTATTGCTAAACGTACTGTCTGCCCTGTTTCTTTCACTGAGCCGAACGCCTGAATAGACATTTTTACCCGTGATTCCTACGCCTAAATACGGCCCTGCCCATACGCATAATTGCGTACCAAAACTGTCACGATTTCCGAAAACATAATTCAAATTTGGACAAATGTCTAAGTAATGCAATTCAAGCGAATTTTCGGTATAAGTAGAATCCGTAAAATTGTATTTGGACTGAAAACCACGAGGACTGTAATGAATTTCGGGTTGAAAACTTAGGCTTTTAGACAGTCTATAACTAACGCCAAAACCTAAATCAACCACGGGTTTTAGTTTAATACTATTACCGAAAGGAATATTGTCGCCATAGACATTTACTGCTTTTACGCCAAACCGAAAAATGGAGCGTTCTTTTTTGAGTTGAGCAAAACAATGAGCGGTTGTAAAGAAAGATAGACAAGCAATTAGGGTTATAATGCGTTTAGACATGGATAGGTTGAGTTTAGTTTTGTTAGAGTATATGCAACATAACAGAAAAAAACCATTAAACCAAGTGTCTATTTGTATTTATAACCTTTTGTTTATCAAGCGGTAATGATAATTTAATTTTCACAAATTGCGAGGGTCGATGATGATACTGTCGTCTTGGGGTTTGGTAAAACGATATTTCAACATGAGTTCGTGCGAACCTATCTGCCCTTGTGTACCTATTGGTGCGTTGTAGGCATATCCAAATTGAATTTTGGAACTCACTTGTATTTGTAGAAATCCTACGAACAAATCTCCTAATCGTACATTTTTGGAAGCATCTCTGAATTGCTGATTACTACTGCGATAGGATGTTCCGAGGGTAAGTTTTTCTAATAATTCCAATTTTGCGTTAAAATCAAAAGTAGGAGGGGCGTTTTCAATCACTTTCACCAAAACCGAAGGCTCAAAGCTAATGTATCGGGTGAGTCTTGCCCGATACCCTATTTCTCCAAAATAATAGCGTACTTGTTTATTCTGCCCAGTCGAGCCATTTGTCTCGGTCAAACTCAAATCGTTGGGAATAAACTGGGGAACTGATAGTCCTATGTAAAAATTTTGATTGTTCAAATACACTCCTGCTCCTATATTGGGCAAATATTTATTGACATTTTGGGTAAAATTTGGGTCGATAGGAGTTCCTGTATTTACGCACGTAAGACAGGCTCTGAAATTAGTTGCTCCCGCCTGTACGCCCATGGTCAGATTCATGTTATCATCATTCAGTTTTACTTTATAGGCGTAATTCAAGAGCCCGCCCGTGCTTTTCACAATGCCCGCAATATCATTAAAAAACTGAAAACCAAGACTCACTTTTTCGCTTTTTAGTGGTAAAACTCCAATAATTGCTTGCACCTGTGGGTCACCTTCAAAATCTGCCCCCAGCCATTGTTTTCTGTACAAAACGTTGACTTCGGGCGTAGTTATTTTGCCTATTTGAGCAGGGTTTATCGCCATAGGATTAAAAATATATTGCGAATAAACGGCTTCTTGTTGGGCTTGAATATGATAAAATCCGAAGAGGTAAATGAGGGTAAAGAATATCTTTTTCATATTTCAGTTATCAGTAAATTTGTTTGTAAAAATAAAAGTGTTGATTTTCAATGAATTGACTATCAACACTTTCTGTGATTTTTCTGATTTTAAATTTTACAATATATTATTTATTAATGCTCTTAGTTTTTACAACTGAATACGGTACACAAACATTTGGTTTACAGCAATCTACGCTAACAAATTCGGCAGGGCAACATCCTCCTGCGGGACAACTTCCGACTAAGGTAGTAAAGGTATAAGTTCCCACAGAATTTACTCTTAATGTTGATGCCGTTGCACCACTAATTACCGTTCCGTTTTTATACCATTGAATTCCTTCATAACCCGTTGGAACGGTAATATCATATTCATCACCACTTCCAGAACAGATTTCGATGGGTACATAAAAGCAAGCCGAAGCATTATCATCTTCCAATATAGGATTGGTGGTGTTACCCGTTGTGTAAGTATTGCCTGGTTTTGAATCTTTATCCACTTGGTCGCAAGTCATTACTTCTGCAACATTGAAAAAAGTGCCTTGAGCCACAGCCTGAACGGTTATCATCAAATTGATGGTTTGTTGTCCTGCTAAATTTCCAACCGTCCAAATACCCGTAGATGAATTATAAGTACCTGTAGAAGTAGCATAAGTTTTAAACAAAACACCTGCTGGCATATAGTCTTTTACACTAACACCCGTTGCTAAATTTGTACTTTGGTTAGTTAATGAAATGGTATAGGTAATTAAATCACCAATGATAGATTTTTTCTGATTAACCGTTTTTATCAAGGCTAAATCAACTTCTACCTGTGGATTAACTATTCCTGTTACCGTGAAAACAGCCCAAGCACTAACGCACTGATTGTTGGTGTTACAAGCCTGATATTGAATAGAGTCTTTACCTACATAACCCGTTGTGGGCGTATAAGTAAATGCACCATTAGTTGATAAAGTAATACCACCATGGAGTGGTGTTGGTAATGGAGATATTTTCACCGTTAAAGTACCCGCCGGGGTATCATTGGCTAATACATTTCCAGAAACTGGGGTATTTACTGGCGTTGAATAAACATCACGTACTGCCACAGGTGCAGTGCTGGTAACGGTGAAAACCGCCCAAGCTTTTACGCATACATTGTTTACATCGCAAGCCTCATATTGAATAGAATCTTTGCCTACATAACCTGTTGTGGGCGTGTAAGTGAAAGCACCGCTGGTTGATAAGGTCAAACTGCCATGTAGTGGAGTGGGGAATGGTGATATTTTCACGGTTAAACCTCCGCTTGGTGTATCGTTGTCAAGTACATTTCCAGAAACTGGCGTGTTGAAAGGCGTTGAATACACATCACGATTTGCCACAGGTTGTACTGGTGGAGGACCCACCGTTGTGAAAACCGCATAAGCCTTTACACATACATTATTGCCATTGCAGGCTTCGTATTGAATAGAGTCTTTGCCTACATAGCCCGTTGTAGGAGTATAAGTAAAAGCACCATTGGTCGATAAAGTTAAACTGCCATGTAGTGGAGTGGGGAATGGTAAAATTTTCACGGTTAAACCTCCATTTGGTGTATCGTTGGCAAGTACATTTCCAGAAACTGGCGTGTTGAAAGGCGTTGAATACACATCACGATTAGCTACCGGTGCGGGTCCTGTTACGGTAATAATAATATAGGCTTTATCACAAACACTTCCTGCATCACAGGCTTCGTATTGAACGGAGTCTTTACCTACATATCCCGTTGAAGGGGTATAGGTAAATGCTCCCGTTGAAGACATCGAAATACTGCCATGAAGTGGCGTGCCTAATGAGGATATTTTGACGGTTAAACCCGTTGCTGGAATATCATTGGTGAGAGCATTGCCCGAAACGGCTGTATTAATAGTGGTACTGATATTATCATTAACCGCATCCACAGTAGGATTAGTACAAAGCGTGTTTAAACAAACGTTATAGCTTTCAAAAACGCCCCCTGCTGGTACAGTTGGGTTACTATAATCGTAAGGATCAGGCGTGATTACGATGATTTCGTTCATTCCTGTTACGGGAAAATCCGTATTGGTGTTGTCGGTATGCCATTTAAAATTGACACATCCATCTCCTTTCACAATATCAAATTGAATGCAAGCAATGGTGATATAAGCTGTTCCTACTTGTTTAGCACCTGCATTACTGCCTGAATATAAAACATTTAGAGATACCAATCCCATTGTGCCATCAGCACTAAGTTTTGACCCCGTTAAGGTTTGAGTTCCGTAGTTGGAATCACTGGCGGGAGCGGCATTCGAGAAATTTTCTTGGCTAATGTTTTTAGGATTATTTACAACAGTGGCGTCATAATCAAAACGGAAATTTCCGTCTCCTAATTTGAACGTCGAGTTGGCATCGTGTGCTTTTACCTGTACCTGCAAGACTACTTTCTTGGTGATACAGTCACTACTTTTTAGTTTGAGTCTAACATCAAACTTTCCATTTGGCGTTGTTTGTGCAATAGACGGCATTGCCCAAAGCAATACCATCAGACAAGTTAAAGTGGCGGCTAAAACTTTTCTCATGTTTGTATATATTTAATTGAAATTTTTGGTAGTGATTGGTTATTCGTTTGCCTTTGTTGGAGTTTTCTCCAATAAATTGGACGGTAGCTTGTTGGATAAAACTCCAACAAGGGCAAAAAAATAACCCGATAACAAGTAACCAATAACCAATTCCCATTCACTAATAATTCACGGTAATGAAACGAGTGAAGTTCTTTCCGTCTGCTCGTTTCACAGCGTAATAATATGTTCCTGGACTTACGGCACGGCTATTATCAAGTCCATCTTGATTTGGCTTACCATCCCATTCGTTTTTATAATCGTCTGCTTTGTAAATCACCCTTCCAGAACGGTCAAAAATGGTAATACCCATATTGATATTTTCAGGATTTTTGATTTCGAATTTATCATTTACTCCATCTCCATCTGGCGAAAACCCCTCTGGAATGAAGAATGATTCGTTGGTTGGCAATTTTGATTCCGCTGAACAGGTAGATGCTAAATCAATTTTGAGGCTTTCAAAAGTTCCTGTTGCTTTGATATTTTGAAGTTGGAATTCATTATCTCCATTAGCATCTTTGTTTATCAAAACTTCGTTCATACCCGTAGCAGGGAAACTCTTTCCCAAGCCTTCTTGCCACTTGATTTCCATGACTGATTTCAAGTCCACAAGGTCGAAACTAAGGGTTGAGACGGTTAGGTATTGTGTGCTAACCTCAGTAGCACTTTCACCCAAACCACCATAAAAAGTGTTTAAAGAAACGATGCCTTCTTTCATGCGTGCTGTACTTCCATTCAAATTATGTGAGCCATAATTTTTATCGGAAATTTCACCATGAGATGAGAAAAAGCCTTGCTTTTCGAGGGTTGGATTACTGATAACTGTGGGATTGTATGCCATTCTGTAATTAGCATCACCCATTTTGAATTTTGATTTTTCATCATGAGCTTTTACTTGTACATCCACTGATAATTTTTTGGAAGCACAGTCTAATTTCTGGGTGGCGATTCTGACATCGAAAACGCCATTTTGGGCATTCACGGCATGGCTGCCGATGAGCGAAAGCCCTAATATATAAAGATATTTTTTGTTCATGTCCATTAATTTTTGTGCCTTGTGGCGGTTCGAGAACAAAGTTCATGGTCGGTAAGTATGTTGCAAATACCAAGCCAGTTTTAACACAGTTCTTGGTGAACGGTTTTTCGACTATATTTTTCGCCGTGTACCGTTCACCCTTTACCTTTTACCTAATTTTTAATGCAATACTCCTGAATAACGTCCGCTATTTTGTTTCCATAAGCTGTTATCCATAAAGTTTGAGTCGGCATCTAAATTGAAATCACTCAATAAATAAATATCAAAACTTCCTGATAAACTCTTCCATAGGAGTGAATCTTTGAAATTGATGTCGTAATTATCATTGATAGTAGCTTTTGAACCATCTGCAGCGTACATCACGAACTTAGTACCAACCTGTTTTTCTCCAAATGATGGAGGGTTTGTTAGCTGATAGCTTTGTTGTGCCGTAAAGTCATACGTAATTTTACCAGCCGATACAGGCACTTTTACGTGCGACATTACCCCCATGTGATTGCGATGTTCGATAACCACGTAGAATGAACCACTCGGTAAAGTGAAGCATGGATTGACAAAACTAATGTGTCCGTCGCTGTGCAATAAACCTGCCACACTGAGAGCCTTGCTTGCCTTTGTCGAATCTGTACGAAGCGATACCAAAACCCAATCAACCACCGTAGTAGGATATGCAGTTATGGTTTCTGACCCTGTATAACTAAATGGTAATAAATTGTAGGGTTGTCCTCCTGGTGTTGCCACAGCATAATTTCCCACAGGTGTTTGTCCTGGTAATAATCCTCGTTGATTCAAAATGGTACTCATCAAACCTGTATTTGAGTCATAAGGTCCTTGAAGAATTACCTTGAAGTCAAACGTAACGCAAGGCTGTTCTAATATAGTAATATATGCCGTTGCAGTAGTGCATAAAACTGGCGAACCATTATCACAAACCTTATACGTGAACACATCTGTACCCACAAACGTAGCGTTTGGTGTATAGGTAAATGCACCCGTAGTGGCATTGAATACAATCGTTCCGTTGGCAGGGTTGGTCAATTTGGTAAATGCCAATATTTGCCCTGCATCGGGGTCGCTATCGTTCAAGGCTACTGAGGCTGATACAGATGTGCCTTTGAGCGTAATCTTGTAGTCGTCATTAGCAACTGGTGGATTATTTACTATCCCAACGGTTGCATCTTTTACATTGATTGTTACTACCGCCGTATCACATTTTGCAGTATTTGAAGCATCACAAACTTTATATTTATAGGTATCAATTCCTACGAATACTGGGTTTGGTGTATAAGTCATCGTGCCATTTGCATTAGTTACTACTGTACCGTTTAGTAGTGTTCCGATAGCCGTTGGCAAGCCCAAAGTACCTGCTGTATAAGTATCGTTTGCCTTTACAGAAATAATAACCGCCGTAGCTTTTGGGGTAACAGCATTATCGTCCAATGCCACTGGTAGTGTATTTGCTTGTGGTGTAATGCTGGGATCAATGATGGTCAAATATGCCGTAGCATTTGAACACATAATTGGCGAACCATTATCACAAACCTTGTAAGTAAACAAATCACTACCTACGAATCCAGAATTTGGAATATAAGTATATGTTCCGTTTGGATTAAAGGTAAGCGTTCCGTTTACTGGGCTTGACGTATTGCTGAAAGTCAAAATCTGTCCTATATTCGGGTCAGAATCATTGGTAGCTACTGACGACGTTATGGTTGAATTTTTGTTCAACGTTTTAGCATCGTCCGTTGCTACTGGTGGTTCGTTTTTCACTACATTCATTGACTCATTTACTGAAACTGTTACGGTTGCAGTACTACATAACGAAGGTGTTCCCGAATCACAAACCTGATACGTGAAGGTATCGTCGCCAGTTGTTCCTGGGGTTGGCGTATAAGTAATCGTTCCATCAGGATTCACTACTACCGTTCCTTTGGTTGGCGGTGTGGTGATAGTCGGATTCTTCAAAGGCGTACCTTCTGGGTCGGCATCATTGGCTAATACATTGATAGTTAAGGGCTTGTCTTTCGGCGTACTCGTATTGTCAGGATTGGCTAATGGTGGCAAATTTGTACCAGAAGTCAATGGCGTTGTGATGGTAATGGTTACCGTAGCGGTATCACACAATGAAGGCGTTCCGTTATCACAAACCTTGTATTTGAAAGTATCATTACCCGTAGCCGTTGGATTTGGCGTATAGGTAAATGTTCCGTCTGGCAAAATTGTAACTGTTCCTTTGGTTGGTGTTCCACCCATAATTGGACCCGAAGCTACTAAAGGATTGCCCTCTGGGTCGGTATCATTGGTCAAAACATTACCTGTTATTGGTGTACCTTTTGGGGTTACGGCAATGTCATTCGTAGCAATTGGAGCATCATTTTTAGGTAATACTGTTATTGGAATGATAACATTGGTACAAATTCCTGAAGCATCACAAACTTTTACACAAACCGTATCTTTTCCCGAAAAATTAGGAAGTGGCGTGTAGGTAATACAAACCTGATGTGGCGTTGTACTATTATTTACCGTAACCGTAGTAGCACCGTGTTTCGGAGCAGCACATAATGAAACTGTATGCGTTTCGTTGGCATCGGGGTCATTTATTGGCAAACAAACCGTTACGGTACTATCTTCAGGTACAATGATTGGCGTTGGCACAATAACTGGAGGGTCTGGTACAGGCGTAACTTTCACAGGTACTTTGATGGTAGTACAATTTCCATAAGCATCACACACCTTCACACATACCGAATCAGTACCATTAAAATTAGGATTGGGCGTGTAAGTAGTACAAACCTGATGTGGTGTTAAAGTATTATTTACCGTGTAAGTAACCGTTCCGTTTAATGCACCACAAGGTGTAACCGTATGAGTATCAACTGCATCAGCATCCACAATTGGCATACAGAATGTGATTGGTGTCCCGTCTTCTGGCATCGTTGGTGGCGTAACTGGTGGTGTAATTACTGGTGGTGCTGAATTGATATTCGTTACCGTCAAAATCACCGTTGCGTTGCTACATAATACTGGCGTTCCGTTATCACAAGTCTTATACGTGAACATATCCGTACCCACATAATTGGTAGCAGGTGTATGGGTATATGCTCCTGTTGTTGGATTGAAACCCGTGATTGTTCCGTGCGAAGGAGTTGATAATTGCGTGTAAGTCAATACCTGTCCTGCATTTGGGTCAGTATCATTTGTGGCTACAAAACCATTCACAGGTACATTTTTAGGTGTTTGCTTACTATCGTCCACAGCATCAGGAGGAAGGTTTACTGCCCCAATTGGTTTTGGAGTAAGTTCAACCGTTACCGTGGCAGTATCACACTTTGAAGGTATGCCTGTATCACAGATAATATATTTGAAAGTATCCGTTCCCGTAGCCGTTGGACTGGTTGGCGTGTACGTTACCGTTCCATCAGGATTTACTACTACCGTTCCCTTCGTTGGACCAAAAGCTGGTACAAGCGTTGGAATGGTCAATGGCGTACCGTCTGGGTCAATGTCATTCGCTTTTACATTAATCACTAATGGCGTTCCTGCTGGTGTAATTACGTTATCATTTACAGCCAAAGGAGGTCTATTTACCCCTGGCGTTGAAGTAGGGTCAAATACTTCAATCGCTACCGTTGCCGTATCACAAAGCGTTGGCGTTCCATTATCACAAACACGATATTTGAATACATCCGTACCCACAAATGTAGGGTTTGGCGTATAGGTATATCCACCTGTTGGCGTTACAGTCAATGTTCCATTAGCTGGTGACTTTACTGGTGTTGTTGATACGGTCAGTGTTTGTCCTGTGTCAGGGTCTGTATCATTTGTCAAGACGTTTCCAGCTACTGGTATGGCTTTGGGCGTAATGTTTACATCATTGATAGCCACTGGTTTATCGTTTACAGCCGTTACCGTGACAGGAATTTTTACATCAGTACAAAGCCCCGAAGCATCACATACTTTTACGCAAATGGTATCTACACCATTGAAATTAGTAAAAGGAGTATAGGTTACGCAAAGGGTATGCGTTACATTATTTACCGTTGTAGTTGCCGTTCCGTTTTTAGGCGTTGCACAAGGCGTAAGCGTGTGCATATCACCTACATCTGGGTCAGTTATTGGCATACAAACCGTTTTAGAAGCAGAATCTTCTGGCATCGTAAGCAGTACTGAAATTACGACTGGTGGGTCTGGTAAGGGCGTAACTGTAATGGGAATAGTTACGTTAATACATTTTCCATAAGAATCACAAATTGTCAAACATACTGAATCTTTACCTGCATAATTTGCCGTTGGTTTATAATTCAAACAAACTTGATGCGTAGTGTTATTTACAGTTGGAGTGGCTGTTCCATTTTTTGGAACTCCACAAACTGTAACCGTATGCGTATCATTTTTATCGGGGTCTGAAATTGGCAAACATAATGTACTAATTGGCGAATCTTCCGCAACCATCTGAGGTGTTGGCGTAACAACTGGTGGGTCTGGCACGGGCGAAACCACAACTGGAATTAATACGTTGGTACATAATCCCCCTGCATCACAAACTCTTACACAAATAGTATCCTGACCGTTGAAATTAGGGGCAGGGCTATAAGTAACACAAACTTCATGCGTAGTATTATTCACAATAGCTGTTGCATTTGAACCCGCTTTTGGCGCAACACATAAACCAGCAGTATGCGTGTCTGTTCCGTCTGGATCTGTAATTGGTAAACAAATTGTCTTAGCCGCAGAGTCTTCGGGCATAGTAATTTGCTTTGGTAAAACCACAGGAGGGTCATTCACAGGCGTAACTTTTACGGGTATTTTCACCGTTGTACAAGCTCCATTATTATCACACACTTTCACACAAATCGAATCCGTACCATTAAAATTTGGATTAGGCGTATAGCTCAAACAAACCTGTTTGGTGGTAGGATTCGTACTGGCGATAGTAGTTGTTCCGTTGTTTGTCCCACAAATACTTGCGGTGTGCGTATCGGTAGCGTCAGCATCTGAATAGTTGAAACAAATCGTCAGAGGCGTAGCTGGGTCTTCGGGAGTTGTGGGTGTAACGGCTGGTGGAATAATCACTGGTGCGGTATTAGACGGTGCTGTTACTGTCAAATATACCGTAGCGGTATCACACAAAACTGGCGTTCCATTATCACATACTTTATATATGAAAGCATCTGGACCTGTATAGCCCGTTGTGGGCGTATAGGTATAACCGCCCGTTGGGGTTATAACTACTGTACCATGTGCAGGAGCGGATATTGGTGCGGTGGTGTATGCCAAAATTTGCCCAGCATTGGGATCAGTATCGTTACCAAAAAATATTCCTGTCAAAGGAGTATTTTTCAGCGTAGTACCTGCATCATCACCTGCAATCGGTTTGTCATTGGCTGTGATAGGATTATTATCTACCACAACATCAATGGTGGCAGTGGTGGTTGCACACGCTTTTGGCGTAGCATTATCACATACCTGATACGTGAAAACATCTTGCCCGCTAAATCCTGAATTTGGCGTGTAGGTGTATGTTCCGTTTGGTAAAATAGTTACCGTTCCATTGGTTGGAGGGATTACTGGCGTAGTAGTTGCCGTAAGCGTTTGCCCTGCATTGGGGTCAAAATCATTACTCAATAAATTGCCAGTAACGGGCATTGAAACATTGGTTTGGGTAACATCGGGTTGAGCAACTGGTGGTGCATTTACCCCTGGTAAAGATGGTAGTGCCAAGATAGTAATTGTTACCAAGGCAGTATCACACTTTTGTGGAATTACATTATCACAAATTTTATATTTGAAAATATCTGTCCCCGAATAGCCCGTTGTAGGCGTATAGATATAAGTTCCATTAGCATTTAATACTACTGCACCATGCGTTGGGCTGATAATTGGCGTAGTGGTAACAATCAATCCAGAGCCAATATCGTTAGTGAGAACTTGTCCAGAAACGGCTATATTTAAGTTAGTAGTATTGATGTCATTTACTGCCAAAATGGGTGAACAATAGGTACTCATACAAGAATTAGCATTGCCAAAATAACCACTTGCCTTTACGTCTGCTTGTTTATACTCGAAAGAAGGGTCTGTTATAATACCGTAAACTTCATTCATACCCGTAACTGGCGATGTTTTGTCATCGTTCCAAGTAAGGTCAAAACAGTCATTTCCATTCACTACGTTAAACTTTATACAAGCTACAGTTGCCCATTTAGGAGTAACTAATTTAGCTCCTTGGTTTGAACCAGTATAAAATGTATTCAGCGATACAATTCCTTCGGTAGGACCTTCGCCCGAACCATTTAAGTTCTCGAAACCATAATTGGTATCACTCGAAGGAGCTTTTGCTGAATAATTTTCTTGACTCACCAAACTCTGTGCAAAGGTTGGCGAAACACCCAAAAGCCTCAACTGAGTGGTTTTGAACCGAAAACGATAGTTGGCATCTCCCATCAGGAAGGTGTCGGCAATGGAGGTAGCCCGAACTTGTACGGCAATGGTGAGCGTTCTGGGTGAGACAGAACAGTCAGTACTTTTGACTGTAAATCTCACATCGAATTTTCCCGCTGCTACGGGATGCATACCACTCTGTGCTCGGGCGGTACTGATTATTCCCAAAAAGAGAAAAACAGCAGAGAACAGCGTTAATAGCAGTTTTTTCATGCGAAGAATTGTTTAGGATGTACTAATTTATTAAAATATCCATCTACACCTGGCAGGGCGGAGGAGTGGACATACGTTTCAATTGATAATTGACAATTGATAGTTGACAATTGATAGTTGACAATTAACTGTGAATGATTATTACGATATAAAATGTTTTAGGGATACTTAGGAAGGGAATGTTTTAGTTTCGGGTACTTAAATGTGTGGATTAATATAATTGATAATTGACAATTGCATACTTAGTATCAATTGTCAATTATCAACTATATCAATGTGCCACTCCTGAGAAGCGACCATTATTTACTTTCCAAAGCGTATTATCTGAATTATTTACATCCGCATCGAAGTTATAATCTCCTGATAAATAGCGGTCGAAAATACCTGATTGTAACTTCCACAAATTCGAGTCGGCAGCATTGATATCGAAGTTATCATTCTGCAATGCCTTCTTATGGTCGGCTGCATACATGACATATTTACCCGCTTTCACTTTCTGACCATACGATGGAGGGTTTGTAAGTGCATAAGAATCATTGGTGGTAAAGTCATAGGTAAGCGTACCCGTTGTTACCGTTATTTTCTTATCACTCATTACACCCATGTGGTTACGATGTTCAACCAAAACATAATATGAACCGTTGGCAATGGTGAAACATGGATTAACAAACGTTACGTTACCGTCAGCGTGCAGTAAACCTGCGGCTCTGAATACTGGCGTAGTGGTTAATGAATCGGTTCTTAATGAAATCAATACCCAATCCACTATATCAGTGGCATATCCACCCAATGGCATGGCTTCTGTTCCTGCATAATTCCAAGGAGTTCCCGAATAAGGCTGACCGTTTGGCGTAGGCGTTGCGGTAATGCCAATTGGAGTTTGTCCTGGTAATAATCCTCTCACATTCAAGAAGTTATTCATCAATCCAGAAACTGTATTTAATGGTCCTTCTAATAATACTTTCAGATTAAAGTTTACACAAACACTCAAAATTGGGTCTTTTACAGAGAGATATACCGTAGCAGTATCACATAAACTTGGTGTACCATTATCACATACTTTGTAGAGGAATTTATCTGTACCTACGAATGTTGCGTTTGGCGTATAGGCAAACGTTCCATCTGGATTAAAGCTCACCGTTCCATTGGCAGCGAGTGTTAATAACGAATACGATAAGGTCTGTCCTGCATTCGGGTCATTATCATTCAAACTTGCACTTTTGTTGATTCCTACACCTTTGTTGGTGGTGTAAGCATCGTCATTAGCTACTGGTTTGATGTTGCCACCTCCGCTATAATCAGGCGTTACTTTTATTGTTACCGTGGTGGTATCGCAAAGTGCAGGTGTTTGATTATCACATACTTTATATTTGAATACATCCGTACCCACAAATCCTGTGGCTGGGGTATAAATATAAGTTCCGTTGGTGTTCAAGACTGCCGTTCCATTCGTTGGATTCGTCAGTTTTGTGAAAGCTAACGTTTGTCCTAAGTCTGGGTCGAAATCATTTGAAGCCACCGTGCCACTTACTGGAATATTTACCAAAGTCTGATTGACATCGTGTATTGCCGTTGGTTTGTTATTAATTGGCGATACCGTTGGTGCATCTTGGACGTATAAATAAACGTAAGCTATATCACATTCGGCAGGTACTTTATTATTACACATTTGATATTGAGCCGAGTCTTTTCCTATAAATCCAGTAGTTGATGTGTAAGAATACGTTCCGTTCGGATTTAACGTTAAAGTTCCGTGCGTAGCTGGTGCGAGTAATGAAACCGTTACTGGCAAACCTTTCTTATCGTCATTGGTCAATACATCACCCGTTACCGTAGTATTTTTCGGAACGATGTTAATGTCGTCAAATGCTACTGGTGAACTTACCGTTGGAATTGGTGATGGCAACACACTTACGTAAACCGTTGCAGTATCACATAAGCTCGGCGTTCCGTTATCACAGGCTTTGTAGGTAAATTTATCAGGTCCTGTATATGCAGTTGTTGGAATATACGTGTATGAACCATCTGCATTTACCGTTACCGTTCCGTGAACTGGATTCGATACCTTCATGAATGAGAGCGTTTGTCCAGTATTTAGGTCGCTATCATTTGGTGCTACTGTGGCAGTTTTTGCAGTATTGATATTAGTAACAATAGCATCATCCTGAGCATTTGGAGCATCATTTCCTCCCACTGGACTCAGTTTAGGCGTTACGTCAATTGTTACACTGGCAGTATCACAAAGCACTGGCGAACCTGTATCACAAACCTTATAAGTAAATTTATCTTTACCGATAAATCCACTATTTGGTGTGTAAGTAAATGTTCCGTCTGGATTAAATACTAATGTACCATTGACTGGATTTGTCAATTTAGTAGCCGTTAAAATTCCTCCTTCTGGATCGGTATCATTATTGGTTACTTTACCCGAAACTGGTATATTCACCAAGGTCTGAGCCACATCTGCACTGGCAATTGGTTTATCATTTGCGGTATTTGGCAATGGTGCAACGTTAATATATAACCACGCTTTACTACATTCTGCGGGTACTTCGTTATTACAGATTTGGTACTGAACCGAATCTTTACCCACAAATCCAGTGGTTGGAATATATCCATACGTTCCATTAGGACTGATGGTTAATGAACCGTGCTTGGCAGTGGTCAATTGCGTAACCACCACTGGCAAACCTTTCTTATCATCATTGGTCAATACATCTCCCGTTACCGTTGTGTTTATCAACGTATTGTTAATATCATTGACTGCCAAAGGCTGCGTTGATGATGGTGATACGGTCAGATAAATCGTTGCGGTATCACATTTCACTGGTGTGCCTGCATCACAAACTTTGTAAGTAACGGTATTGCCACCTATTGGTTTACCCGTCAATGGGTCAATGGCTGGCGTGTAGGTTACATTACCCAAAGCATCAATCGTTACGTTTGGATTACCACCTAACTTGGTGAATGCCAATGGCGTACCTTCTGGGTCTTTATCGTTTCCACTTACATTGTACGTTACTGGTTTACCCTCAATTCCCAAAATGGCATCATCAATTGCCACTGGTGGCTGATTGACGGCTGGATTTGGTGTTACAGGCTCAACCGTGATAATCACTTTTGCGGTATCACACAATACTGGCGTTCCGTTATCGCATACTTTGTACTTGAATACATCCGTACCCGTAAATCCTCCGTTTGGCGTGTAAGTGAAAGTACCATTCGGGTTCATCGTTGCCGTTCCGTTGGTTGGATTCGTCAATGTGGTGAATGTGAGCGTTTGACCACTATCTGGGTCAAAATCGTTGATACTGGCATTACCACTTACAGGTGTACCTGCGTTGGTTTGTGTTACGTCATTGAATGCCACTGGTTTATCATTCGCACCCGTTGCTGGGTCAGGAATAACCTTGAATGTTACCCAAGCCGAATCACATTCTACTGGCACGGCGTTGTTACAAATCTTATATTTTACCGAATCCACACCCACAAAATTAGGGTTTGGCGTATAGGTATATGAGCCGTCAGGATTCAAGGCAAATACTCCATTTTTAGCAGGCGTAATTACCGAAGGCGTAACTGGCAAACCTTTCTTATCATCATTGGTCAAAACATTTCCTGTTACTGGCGTATTCACACGTACCACAGCAATATCGTCTTGTGCATCTGGCTGTGTCATAGATGGCTGGGTTCTTAATTCAACTGTTGCGGTATCACACAATACTGGCGAGCCGTTATCACACACTTTGTATTTCACCGTGTAAGTTGCTCCTGGCAATGCAGGGTCAATTCCTGGTGTCCAAACCAAAGTACCCGTTGGCGACAATGTTACCATTCCTTTGGTAGGTTGATTCAACAAAGTATAAGTCAAAGTCTGTCCTGCGTTAGGGTCACGGTCATTTCCTATTACCGAGGTTGTAACAGTTTGTCCACCCGTCGAAACTACTACATCGTCTCCTGCATCAGGTTTCAAATTAACCGTTAGCGGAAGCGTTGGGTCTAATGGTACTATTTTGATTGTTACCGTAGTAGTATCACAAAGACTCGGCGAGCCATTATCACAAATTTTATACTTGAAGACATCCGTACCTACAAAAGTAGGGTTTGGTGTGTAGGTATAAGTTCCGTTGGCATTTACCGTAACCGTTCCATTAGCAGGGTCAGAAATCTTACTTGTGGTGAGGGTCTGTCCTAAATCTGGGTCATAGTCATTGCCCAAAACTGAACTCGAAACAGGCGAACCTTGCTGTGTAACCACATTGTCTGGCATTGCCACAGGTTTGTCATTGCCAGCCGTTGGATATGGAATGGTATTGATATACAACCAAGCCGAATCACATTGTACTGGAATTAGGGCATTACAAACCTTGTATTTCACCGAATCACGACCTACATAATGCGGTACGCCGCCCGTAGGATTTGGCGTGTAGGTATAGCTTCCATTTGGATTAAATACAATCGTTCCATTTTTAGGATTCGTCAATTGTGAAGCCATCAGTGGATTGCCCTTAGAATCATCATTGGTCAAAACATTTCCTTTTACTGGCGTATTAGGCGAAGTAATGGCGATGTCGTTTTGAGCCACGGGATTCGTGATTTTATCATCCGTTTCTATCGTGATAATCACCGTTGCCGAATCACACAATACGGGTGAACCGTTATCACAAACTTTGTATTTGAACGAATCATTACCCACAAAACCAGCAGTTGGTGTGAAGGTATAAGTACCCGTTGTTGGATTAAATCCTGTGATTGTTCCGTGTGCAGGATTACTTAATTGACTGAATACCAAGGTCTGACCAGCATCTGGGGCGGTGTCGTTTAGGGCAACCGTTCCTGATTTTGGCGTATTGATTTTCGTTAATAAAGCATCGTCCTGAGCAGCTGGTTTACTGTTTGCATTCAATGGCGTAATGACTGGCGTTACGTCAATTTCAACTTTTGCCGAATCGCATTTTACTGGATTCCCGTTATCGCAGGCTTTGTAAGTGAAGTAATCTTTTCCTACAAAACCAACAGTTGGCGTATAAATATAGCTTCCGTCAGGATTCAACGTTACCGTTCCATGTGCAGGGTCGGTCAATTTCGTTGCCACAAGAACATCACCCAAATCAGGGTCCACATCATTGCCCAACACATTGCCTTTTACGGGAACACCTGCTTCGGTTTTTGCCACGTCATTATTGGCAATTGGCTTATCATTTTGAGGCGATGGCACATCACTTACATTGAAGTAAATGTAGGCAGTATCACATCTCACCATTGGGATTTCGTTTACGCAAATCACGTATTTCACCGAATCTTTACCCACATAACCCGTAGTTGGTGTATAGATAAACGAACCGTCTGGATTGATAGCAATGATACCATGTTTCGGAGCAGTTCCCGATGGTAAACCTACCACCAGAGGATTGCCTTTTGAATCATCATTGGTCAAAACATTACCCCCAACAGGCGTGTTTTTAATCGTCATGGCAATATCATTCACCGCATCTGGCTTGTTAGCATCAGGTTGTTTTGGCGGTAAAACTGTCAAATAAACCGTAGCCGTATCGCACATTACAGGCGTTCCGTTATCACAAATCTTGTACGTGAACGAATCAGTACCAATAAAAGTAGCATTAGGTGCATAGCTGAATGTTCCGTTGGCATTCATGATTACCGTTCCGTTGGCAGGATTCGTTAATTTGCTGAATGCAAGCGGTTCGCCGCCCGACGTATTACCATTCGGGTCGCTATCGTTTTGAGCGGAATTACCGTTTACTCCTACGCCTTTATAAGTTACATAGGCATCGTCATTAGCAACAGGTTTGTCGTTTGAATTAGCACTTTTTGGCTTCACTTCAATTGTTACTGTGGCTATATCACACTTCACTGGCGTTCCGTTATCGCATACTTTGTATTTAAACATATCAATACCCGCAAAGTCCGTAACTGGAGTGTAGGTATAAGTTCCGTCTGGATTGAATACCAAGATACCGTCATTAGGGTCTGTTAAGTTGGTATAAGTCAATATCTGAGCAATATCTGGGTCGAAATCATTATTGCCCACACTACCATTTACTGGCTTATTCAGGTACGTTACCGATACATCATTACTTGCCACAGGCGGATTATTATCAACCATTGAAGGTGGATAAGGTAATACGTTCAGATATATCCATGCGGTATCACATAAACTGACAGTATTGCACAGAATGTATTTTGTCGAATCTTTACCGACAAAATTGGCTTTTGGTACATAGGTATAATTGCCGTTTGGTAATAAGGTTATCGTTCCGTTTTTTGGAGGAGTAGCCGTTACCAAACTGGTTGTAACTACCTGTCCTGCCTTATCATCATTCGTTAAAACATTTCCAGAAACTGGGGTATTTTTAAACGTCAAGTTAATGTCATTAATCGCATTTGGGTTATTGGTAACTGGTGGTATTATTGTTAAAAATACCGTTGCAGTATCACATAAACTCGGCGTACCATTATCGCATACTTTATACAAGAATTTATCTGTACCTGAATAACCAATAGTTGGGGTATATACAAATTGACCCGTTGTTGGATTAATCGTTACCGTACCGTGTGCGGGGGCAGTTACTGGCGTATTTGAATACGTCAATGTTTGTCCTACATTCGGGTCAGAATCATTTGGTTTCAATTGATCTGTTACCGCAGTATTCATGGCTGTGATGGCAGCATCATCTTGGGCATTTGGTTTGTCATTGGCAAGTTCGTTGATGTCGGGACTAACTGTGATGCCTACGCAAGTTGAGTCGCAAGCATTAGATGGATCGCAGATTTTATAACAGAATACATCATTGCCCACAAAATTTGCATTTGGCGTATAAATAAATGTTCCATCTGGATTAAATACTATCGTTCCATTGACAGGGCTTTTCGTTAAAGTAGCCGTTAAAGGGTCTCCATCTGGTTCGAGGTCATTGTTTGTAACCTTACCCGAAACAGGAACATTCTTCAAAGTCTGAACCACATCACTATTAGCAATGGGTGGGTTGTTTCCGTTCACAAATGTGCCAGGCAAGATGGTGACAATTATCCAAGCCGAATCACATCTTGATGCTGCATTACAAATCACATATTGAGCCGAGTCTTTGCCCACAAAACCAGTTGCTGGGGTGTAAGTATAAACTCCATTCGTTGCAACTGTCAAGTTTCCATAAATTGGATTTTTTACTAAAATCGGATTCGTAGTAAATGGCAAACCGTTTCCAGTATCATTCGTAGCGGTATTTCCTGAAACTGGTTTGTTTTTTAAAGTTACGTTAATATCGTTCTGAGCGTCTGGCGTTGGTGCTAACACTACTACATAAACGGTTGCGGTATCACACAAAGTTGGACTACCATTATCACAAACCTTATACTTAAACTGGTCTGTTCCGAAGAATCCCGTAGCAGGGGTATAAGTATAATTTCCAGCCGCCGTAATAGTTACCGTTCCATGTACAGGAGGCGTAGTTGGCGTGGTAGTGTAAGTCAAAGTATTACCATTCGGGTCGGTATCATTAGACTTTAATATACCCGAAACTGGAATATTAAGATTTGTTAAAGCTGCATCGTCTTGTGCATTTGGACGGTCGTTCGTAGTGCCATTATAGTCTGGCGATACCGTAATTACTACCGTAGCCGTATCGCAGGCACCCTTTGTATCACAAACTTTATACTGAAATTTGTCTCTACCTGTGAAATTAGGGTCAGGCGTATAAGTATAAGTTCCGTCTGTGTTTAGCGTAACTGTTCCATTATCAGGCTGTACAATCACCGAAGCGGATAACACATCACCGTCTGGGTCAATATCGTTATTGGTAACTTTGCCCGATACGGGTATGTTTTTCAAAGTCTGCCCTGCATCGTCGCTGGCAACAGGAGCATTATTGATAAAACGAATTGGGTCAATTACATTGATGGTCAGCCAAGAAGTATCACAAAGCGAAGCCGTATTACAAATCACATATTGAACAGAATCCTTACCCACAAAATCAATTGTAGGCGTGTAGGTATATGAACCGTTGGCATTGAGGGTAATAGCTCCGTGCAATGGGTCCACCAAAGCATACGGTGTTAAAGTAAAGGCTAAACCTCCACCGTTATCATTGGTCAAAATATTACCCGAAATAGGGTTGTTTTTTGTTGTAATATTCACATCAAGTTGAGCATCAGGCACGGGAGGTACAACTACGATGTATACCGTTGCGGTATCACATAAACCTGCGGCATCACAAGCCTTGTATTTTAATTGGTCAGTTCCAAAATAGCCCAAAGTTGGGGTATAAGTGAAAGCTCCATTGACAGCCAAAGCAAAAATTCCGTGGGTAGTTGGCGATGTCATCGTAGTAGTTAAAACATTACCGTTCGGGTCAGAATCGTTTAAACGAACATTACCCGTAACGGGAACACTCAAGGTAGTACGATACGAATCGTCTTGAGCGAATGGAGCATCATTGGTGGTTATCCCATTAGCATCTGGTCTGATATAAACTACTGCTTTTGCTGTTGTACACTGGTTCAAATCATCACAAACTTGATATTCAAAAGTATCTGTTCCGATATATCCTGGGTTTGACGTGTAAGTATATGAGCCATTGGCATTGATACTCACCGTTCCGTGACTTGGATTACTGACGGGGATAAGCGTATATTTCAACGCCCCATTTTCAGGGTCAAAATCGTTGCTCGCCAAATTACCCGAAACAGGGATATTCATATTGGTTTGAGCCACATCGTTTTGAGCAATCGGTGGTAGGTTTGTGGTAATGCTTGGTTTATAAACGTTCAAGTATAAAGTGGCGGTAGTACACAAATTATCTACCGAACAGATTTTATAATTAATCGAATCTTTACCCACAAAATCAGTAGATGGCGTGTAAGTATATGTTCCGTTTGGATTGAAAACTATCGTTCCATGATTTGGCGTTGTTGTCGCTGTAAAGACATCCGTTGTGGTAGTTTTTGTATCATTAGTAGCCACAGAGCTACCTACTGGCACATTTACCAAGGTTACGTTGATGTCATTAATAGCCAATGGAACGGGTTTAATCGTTACAAGCACCTTAATAGTTGTACAGGTTGCAGTAACCGCATCGCATAGGGTTACACAAACAGAATCTGTACCCACAAAGCCAGGTTTTGGTTTGTAGGTTATACAAAGTTGTCCGCTTTCAATCGTGGCTAATGCCGTTGCTCCCGCCACCTTTGGATAACCTGGGCAAGAAGCAGCCGTAGCACTTGGACTACCCAAAGTTGCCAAAGGCGTACAAACTTTCACCGTTGAATCCTGTGGGGTAACAATTGGTGCAATACAACTTGATGAGGCAAAAATGGTGGTTTTAACTACATTACTCACGCAAGGCGAAGCCACGTGTATATTGGTATAAACACCCACACCCAAACCTGTGATAATTAATTTACCGCTTCCGTCAGACGTTCCTGTAGCTGACAGAACTGAACCACCATCTTTCTCATAATTAAAAATATATGTAGTCGAAGCCGTTAGGCCTGAGAAGGTAATTGAACCGTCATTTCCTCCGCAAGTGTTTGGACTTGTAGGTTTCACTACTGCCAAAGTACCAGGGCAAGCCGTACAAGCGGCAATCGTTACAGATACTCCCGTTGAAGCAGGACTGAAACAATTGGCTGGCGAGCTGGCTTTTGCGTATAAATAATACATGCCAGAAACCGAAACGGGCATAGTTACCAAATCGGTTGCCGTTGGGTTTGTCGCTACACTGTGCCACTCTAAGGTAGTGCCAGATGCTGGAGTTGGCTGAACACTGGTTAAATCAACCGTGGTACTTGGACACGTGTTTGACTGTGCCGCTGTGCTACTCAACACTGGAGTGGCTGGTGCAGTACAACAAACCGTAATGGTTACAACAGCCCCCTGAGAAGCAGGACTGAAACAATTGGCTGGCGAAGTGGCTCTTGCGTATAAATAATACGTTCCTGCACCTACCGCCGACGGTGTTGTTACTGAATCGGCAGTAGTTGGATTGCTCGCAACGGTGTGCCATTCTAAGGTAGTTCCAGATAGTGCAGTAGGTTCTAAACTGGTTAAATCAGCCGTGGTGCTTGGGCATATATTTGATTTAGTGTTGCTTGCCAATACAGGAGCAGACGGTGGTGTACAAACCACTGGACAAGCCACAATATTCACCATTATTGGGCTGGTAGCCAGACCATAACAACTTGATGATGGCGAATAATAAGCTGCATAATACGTTCCCGATGTAACGGTTGTTGGGTCAGCAATCTGATTCGCTAACGTAGGCGAATTACTGGTATGCCACGTAACATAAGACCCCGC
Source organism: Cytophagales bacterium (assembly GCA_031423975.1). Taxonomy (GTDB): domain Bacteria; phylum Bacteroidota; class Bacteroidia; order Cytophagales; family Spirosomataceae; genus Arcicella. The sequence continues at coordinate 25,879 of JANPGQ010000311.1, forward strand.
TTTTTTATTGGTACTGTCGATATGCGACATTAAATTGACTGTAATGGCAGGGCAAATATTCGTAACAATCGTAGCTGGACAAGGATTTATCGTAACTGTTACTGGACTCGTAGAAGCACCATAACATCCTACTATTGTTTCGTAATATGTAGCATAATAGGTGCCTGATACCGCTACCGAAGTAGGGTCTGGTACTTGATTAGTAGCCGTAGCAGTGCTTGCTGTATGCCACGTAACATAAGAATTTGCGGGCTTGTTAGTGCTATCTATATGAGCCATCAAATTCACAATATTTTCAGGACAATTATTAAAAATATTTGTTGGACTTGAAACCGTTAGCGTATATGTTTTAGTGATACAGTTTGATGTTGGCGTATTGGTATCACAAACCCTGATACAGTAATAATAAATACCAGCCGTTGAAGGTGCGGTATAAGTATAAACCCCTGTTGTTGAGTTTGTTACCGTCAAATTGCTTCCCGAAGGAAAAGCCGTTCCACCCGAAGGAATAATACAAGAAGCCGTATTATCTACCGAATAAACATACGTACCATTTCCACCCGATGGAGTTAAATCCGTACTTGCTGTTCCCGTTTTGGGGGTATTAATCACTGCAGTTTGTGCAGGTGGATTTGTGGCTGCAATTGGATCTAAACAAACTGAAATAGTTGCATCTACTGAATCCGCAGGGCTGTAACAATTATTCACTTTGTCAAAATACAATGCATAATATTTACCTGCCGTTGAAACCGTTGTCAAATTCGTTAAGGTATCGCTTGCTGAGGTTGGTACTTTGTGGGTACTCCAAATTAAGGTTGTTCCTGCTGGTTTTGTGCCTGTATTTGCTAATCCTGCCAAACTAACTGTAGTTGTAGGACAAGTATTTATTACCGTCGTGGCTGTGATAATTGGGGCAGTTGTTCCTGCTACGCAAGTAATACAGTTGGCACTTTGTACTAATTTATTTTGGCTATTATTTACAGTCTGTCCTGTGTTTGCAACCGTTGGGACACCTAAAGTTGTAGTGGTACTTCCAACCGTATTTCCTAAGTTTTTAACTACTGGACTTGTTGAAGTTCCTGTGTAACCTGTTCCGCTGTTTCCACCTGCAATCGTTGAAGTTACTAAACTGGTAGTTGCAAAATTTGCTCCTCCCTCAATCGCATCTGGGCAACCGTCACCGTCTGAATCTAAATCTATTGTATTTGCTATTCCGTCTCCATCCAAATCACAAACGGATGGTACTTTAAACGGTATAAATAAATCGTCAAACCGTACTCTATTTGATGGGTCTGTATTTTGCTCGTCATACAGGTAAAATCTAAAAAAATAGTTTGTTCCACTTGATAATAATTGTGATGGAATTGGATAATCATATGATAAATATCCTCCTGCTATCATGTTACCAACTTGTTTATCTTGAAATAACAATGAGGGAGTGGTAAATGCACTGTTATTTGAATACTCTAAGGCTATCTTAAAATTACCACAGTTAAAATCTGGAACCGAATTTGAATTTGTAAAAAAACCAAGTCCGATGTGTTCAATTGTTATGTTTTGTGATGGTAAAAAAGATACCTGTACGTAATCGTTCCCAATTTTAGCATCGGTAAAATTAGCTGCTGTTGCATTTCTTATTAAATAAGTATAGGCATAATTATCCGTAGATTCATTAAGTCCTGAACCGAAACTCGTGTTTTGAGTTGAAGAAAAATAACCCGAAGCTGTAGTAGGGACAAATGTTGCCGCATCACTTTGTCCATTAGAATCATTATGAAGATATTCAATCTGAGATGAAGGACATTCTGCAGTATCTAAAATACCATCATTATCATCGTCTAAATCTACGGAGTCGAGTACACCATCACCATCAGAATCAAAATCAACCAATACAACTTTTGTACAAGCACCACCGCCTTGTGAGGATGTAACGGTAAGTGATCTATTTCCAACTACACCTGTACCATCAAAAGAAATTGGAATGATTACGGATGTTTGTCCTGCGGTTAATGTTTGCGTAAGTGTTCCCGTAAAACCTGCTCCTGTTACATTAAAAGTTGCTGCACCAGCAGTAGTACCTGTCAATGGTATTGTCAAAGAACCCGTTTGTCCTGATACGCCATTGGCAATAAAAGTGCCTGTGGAAGTAGCTGAGCCACAATTAAACGTAAATTGTGGTGGAATTCCGTAATAACCTCCCCAAGAATTTACATAGTCTAAACAACTGACACCTACGGTTGTTTGTACAACTACTACATAACTTGCATTAGGAGTTAATCCTTTCCAAGCAGGGTTAAGTGTATTGGTTTCACTACCGCCAGTTTGGGCAGAAGTTATGCCATCATTCACCGTGGTTGGTGCTATTGCCGAACCAGTACAAACATTTCCTGCATAACTGTATAGAGCAAACTGCCGTGAATTTGAAATTTGGTTTAGACACGCTGTAATGTTTATCGTTAATGCATTAGTAGAAAATCCATGAAAAAAGCCAACATTACCATAAGTATCCGTTGTTACTATCCATGATTCAGTAATAACTGTAGTTGGCAATTGTATACCTGCAACCGCATGAGCAGTAAGTGCTGCATAAGTGGTAGTTGCTTTTGTTTTGGCATCGGCAGTGTAGGTACTTGTTTGGCAAGGCAATGCTGCATTATAGCTTGGCGTTTGAGCATAAACCTGTTGAAAGCCTCCTTTCAACATTAACATAAATAATGCTAACTGAAAAAATCGCATTTTTAAAAAACGTATGCCGTTAACAGAGTTATTTAACGCTTTTGTTGGTATTTTCACCAACAAGCTACCCTCCGATTTGCTGGTCTGGGCGACCCCGCTCAACACCAACAAAGGCGAAAAGGCAAAAGTATTTGACGATGGAAAAAGTAGCGGCTTTTTCATAAATTTAATTCTGATTGTTTGGTAGTACACTCCGTTTTATCGGAGGTACTAAAATTTATTCTGAACGAAACTCATCGCATGAACTCAGTTTAGCCATGCCATGAGTAACCTTGTTAAAACCTCTTTATTTCAAGCCTGGCACCGTTGTTCCGAGTGGACAAGCGGGTGCTGCCACCGTCAAAGTATAAGTTTTGGTCAAACAGCTTGGTGTGGGCGTAGTGGTATCACAAACCTTGATACAATAGTAATATGTACCCGCAGTGGTAGGGGTTGTATAAGTATAAGATCCTGATATTAAATTAGTTATCGTCAAATTACTGCCCGATGGTAAAGCTGTTGCACCCAATGGAGCAATACACGAAGCTGAATTATCCACCGAATAAACATAAGAACCATCACCACCTGCGGGGGTCAATTCCGTAGAAGCATTGCCTGTTTTTATTTGGCTTGGCGTGGCAGTTTGTGCGGGTGGATTCACTGCAGTAAGTGGTAGTGCTGCTGCTGTTACGGTGAGTGTATAGGTTTTAGTTACACAGCTTGGCGTTGGCGTAGCGGTATCGCACACTTTAATACAATAATAGTAAGTGCCTGCTGCGGCAGGAGTAGTGAAAGTGTAAGCCCCTGTTGTTGAATTAGTTACTGTCAAATTGCTGCTTAATGGCAAAGCCGTAGCTCCACTCACAGGCGTACATGATGCTGAATTATCTACTGAATAAACATACGTTCCATTACCACCCACAGGTACTAACTCAGTAGCTGCATTGCCCGATTTAGGACTATTGGCAACGCCAGACTTCGGAGCAGGAGTATTAGTCGTAACGGGTGGAATACAGGGTTTGATAGTATTATCAAGAGCTTTGGCATAAGTAACTGTGTAATTTACGGCTGCCGTTGGGGTATCATTAGTCTCTTTAGTATTTACCAAACCGTTTGCACCCACGGCGGTAGTAAATTTATAATCGGGTGTCAAACTGGTAGTTGCTCCTGCCTCAAAAGCATCCGAACAACCATCACCATCCGAATCCAAATCTTCTGAATTGGCTATACCATCGTTATCAGTATCACACGTTTGGCTAAATGTTACAGTTCCGTTTTCAACGGCAAAAAGTCCTCTACCTGCATTGGCAACGGTTGAACCATCCGAAAATGCAGTGTAATCAAATGTATAAGTTTGCCCATGACTTCCTACATAAGGTAGCGTATTAGCCGTGTTAGCAGTATTTAGAGCCGCTTGAAGTTGTGGTTTGGCATAATAACCATTTGTATAAGTAGTTGAGCCTCCGGCATTAAATACTGAAAATAAATCAAAAGATTCACTCACAATGCTATAACCCGCAGGAAGCGTTGGTAATGCCGCAATTCCTACCGTAAAAGTTCCTAAATTGACAATAGCGGCTGAACTCAATAATGCTTGTATATCTTGGTCTGGTCCACCCGCTCCATTGGCCTCCGCTTGTTGGTTTGCCGAAGGGCGACCTGTATAAAGCGAGGCTACGTTCGGGCTAACTCCTGCATAAGTTGCTGTACCAAAAGCGGCGGTTACACCCGTTGCCCATTTATTATCCGCCCCAAAGAGGTTAATAAAATCTGAATAGGTAACTCTAACAGTAAATGAAGCCCCAATAGTAGGAACAGCTAATCCGCTGGTTAATTTATAAGTCAAATCAAAATATCCACCGTCTGTACCCACACCCGTAAAACTGGTAGCAGTGGCATCCATTGTATATACTGAATTGGTGTTTGGACATTCTACTACGTCCAAAATACCATCATTATCATCATCAATATCAATGGCATTTCCGATACCGTCTCCGTCTGTATCTTTATCAACCAAAACATTTTTTGAACAAGTACCCGATCCACCAGATGATGTTACCGTTAAAGTTCGTGTACCCGCCGTGCCAGTACCATCATAAGTAATAGGAATGGTTACTGAGGTTTGTCCTGCCATAAGCGTAGTAGTTAATACTCCCGTAAAACCAGTACCTGAAACGTTGAAGGTAGTTAGTCCAGACAAGGCATTTGACAGCCCAACCACAAATGTTCCTACACTGCTCGTTGATGCCACAAATGACCCTGTGGTGCTTGAAACGCTACAATTATAGGCAAACTGAGGGGATACTGCTCCGTAATATCTGATGGATGAACTTTGATATTGAATACAAGAAGCATCAACCGTTGTTTTAATAACAAAGATATAATCTGTATTGGGAGCAAGCCCAACGTATTCATTATTGAAGGTGGAACTATTTCCCCCTTTTCTAACGGCTTGTATTTCAGGTCCTGTACACGCCCCACCACTGCTTTTCAAGTACAAACTACCCTTCCGAGAGGCAGCCGTATTAGCAATACAGGTTGTGTTTCCGGTTGCTTGGTTAGTTTGAATTTGGTTAATAATACCTACTGTTCCATTAGCATCCGTTTTCACAGTACCACATTGCGTAAAAGTAGTACCAGGATTATTGGCATACGTGGTTACCCCTGCACCAGATCCAGAAGAAGCAAGAGCAGCAGTGGCATAACCAGTAGAGGCATTTACCGTACAACCCGTACAAGTAATGCCCTGCAAGGGTAGTTGTGCTTGGACTTTATTCAGAGCCGAAACCCAGAAATACAGTACACAAACAAATAAGTTTAACCATAACCTTCTGTTTTTTCTTAGACTTTGTGTTTCGTAAATCGTACTCATTGTATTAATATTTAATCCAGCCAAAGCCAGAAGTTTGAATGTATTTATTTTTAAATAGTTAATTCTATAAATGCAAAAAGCACAATCTATCAAGCAGTATTACTATTGCTTGATAGATTGTGCTTTAGAAAATCGTATAGACGAAATTTTATCCGAAACGAAACAAAATGGCGGTTTTGTTGTCATCAGTATTACTAATATAGTATCAAAAAGTCCTTACAAAAAGGGAGTTTCGAATGTGACTAATTATTAAATTTTGGAACATATGAAATGAATAAAAGAGGTTTTGTAGAAACCAAAACTGTTTATTATTCACTGTTCACTTTATTATGATGGGTTATATGGGAGCTTGGTTCAAGATATTGAACCATTATTAATACTACAAAATATATGCCGAAAATGAACAATTCATCTGCAACATCTAATTTATCAAAATTGTTATTGAGCTAACAAAGGTTAATGGTTGTTGCAAAATGCTGTATTTCAATCAATTATGTACGTATTTTGATTTTTTTATTAAAAATCAACTCTTAAGTTTTATAGAAATAAATAATTGGTTACAAATGTTGCAAGAGTAGCATAAAGAAATAGCATTCTTAAATTCAAAATCTCCTTTAATCTCAAATATCATACCAAGCCATCTGTATGATTTCTTCTTAATATTAAAATACACCCTAAGAAATCAGTCGTATCTTTGTAGAACGATTAAGAACTCGTAATACAATTTTATGGAAATTTTACAAAACGATTTACTTTTACGTGCCGCACGTGGAGAGCAAACCGAACGTACTCCTGTATGGATGATGCGTCAAGCAGGAAGAATTTTAGCAGAGTATAGAGCTGTTCGTGAAAAGGCGGGGAGCTTTATTCAGTTGGCAACCAATCCAGAATTGGCTGCCGAAGTAACCCTTCAACCCGTTGATATTTTGGGTGTTGATGCCGCCATTATTTTTTCAGATATTTTGGTAATTCCCGAAGCAATGGGTTTGCCTTATATAATGGAAGAAAAAACTGGACCTGTTTTTCCAAATGTAATCAGTACGATGGCGGATGTGGATAAGCTAATAGTTGCCAACCCCGAAGAAAAATTGAAGTATGTTTTGGATGCCATCAAAATAGTGAAAACTGAATTGAACGGACGTGTTCCACTTATCGGTTTTGCGGGAGCTCCATTTACTTTGCTTTGTTACATGATTGAAGGGCGTGGTTCAAAAACATTCTCGAAAGCCAAAAAATACCTTTATACCGAACCTGCTCTATCGCACGCACTTTTGCAGAAAATTACGGATAGCACCATTTTATATTTGAAAGCCCAAGTGGCGGCAGGAGCAAACTTGGTTCAGATTTTCGATTCATGGGCAGGCATTCTTTCGCCCGAACAATACCGTATCTATTCGCTTCCTTATATAAGTCAAATTTGCGATGCTATCACGGAAGTACCCGTAACGGTTTTTGCCAAAGGCGCATTTTTTGCTCGTGAAGAAATGGGTAAACTCAATTGTGAAGTGATTGGCTTGGATTGGAATATGGACATTGCCGAGTCTCGTAAACTAATTGGCAATAGCAAAACACTCCAAGGTAACCTTGACCCTTGTGTACTCTACGGCACATTCGATGAAATCAAAAAACAAACTCGCTCTATGATACAGCAATTTGGAAACCAAAGATATATTGCCAATTTAGGACACGGAGTTTATCCCGATACCCACCCCGACAAGGTGAAGTGTTTTATTGATACCGTGAAAGAGGGGATATAAATATTTGGCTGTTGGCTGTTTGTGCTTTGCTAAAATAAATCAATATCTTTACGAAAAAAAAATTGCTTTTTAAAACCGTCAATTACATGAAAAAGCTATTTACTTTATGGTGTTTGTTATTGTCCATTAGCTCATTTTCACAAGTGGTGATTTATGAGATTTATGGGGGTGGAGGAAATAGTGGTTCGGTTTATAAAAATGATTATGTTGTTCTACATAATAATAGCCTGACTACTACTCAAAGTCTTGCTGGATGGTCACTGCAAAATGCTTCCACAGCAACGTCAAGCACTTGGAAAGTATATCCATTAACTGGTAGTATTCCTCCGGGCGGATATTATTTAATTAAATTTGGTGGCGGCGTAGGTGGTACAACTAATCTTCCTGCTGCCGATTTTGATGCAAGTACAGTAGTTGGTACTGGTGGCGTAACAGTTTCAGATTTAGATTTGAACGCTACTAATGGGAAGTTTGTACTGAGTAATTTGACTACACCTTTAAGTGGAGCAAATCCTACAGGTGGCGTTGTAGATAAGGTAGGATTTGGAACTTCTGGTACAATACCTGATGGCTTTGAGGGGAGTCCTTTCGTTCCATCCCCTAACATAGTCGGAAATGTAACCAGTATTACCAGAGTTAATAATGGTCAAGATACCCAAAATAATTCTGTTGATTTTTCTAAAACAACCCCCACGCCTAAAAACTCAGCCACTCAGCCTTTGTTAGTGTCATTAACCTATTTTCAAACAGAAACCACAGGCAATCAACGAGTTAATATTCGATGGGAGACCGCCCAAGAAGTAAATAGTAATATTTTTATTTTGGAAAGAAGTCGTAATGCAGTTGATTATAAAACCATTGCGAAGATAGAAGCCGCAGGAGAATCCAACATGACCAAGCGATACAGTTTTACCGATGAATCTGCTCTTTTTGGCACAAATTATTACCGACTTTCACAGATTGATAAAGACGGAACTACCCAAATTTTTCGTCCCCAAGCGGTCATTATTGACGATGCTTCCTTGCCTTTTGGCGTTTTTGCTAATCCAGTTTTTAGCAATACTTTCAACGTAAAAGTAGAAGATGCTGACGAAGCCAATTTTGAACTAAATGACTTGAATGGAAAGTCTATTCCCTTGAAAACCAATAAATTAACACAGATTATTGTAGAAATAACACCCACTGAAAACTTACCTTTGGGAATGTATATTCTCCAGGTTCAGACCTTGGGAAGTTTGAAAATGCACAAGGTATTGGTGGTGAAGTAACTAAAACTTCAACCACTCTCCCTTCAACCGCATCACCTGTTCAATCACATCCCTAACTGCTCCTTTTCCACCTTTTTGAGGAGAAATATAATTGGCAATCTCTAAAATTTCTTCACAAGAATCGGCAGGACAAGTGGCAAAGATATTGGGACGAGACATTACCTCATAATCGGGTAAATCATCACCCATATACAAGATATTTTCTTCTGAAATTCCCGAATCAGCTAACCATTTTTCATAAATTTCTAATTTACTTTTCCCGCCAGAACCCATGAAAACATCGTGGATTTTAAGGTTTTGCAGACGCTTACGCACGCCTTCATGCTTGCCTCCCGTAATGACACAGATATGGTAACCCGCCTGCACTGCACGCTCAATGGCATACCCATCACGGATATGAAACACTCGATAATGTTCGCCAGTTTCTAATACGTGAACAGAGCCATCAGTCATTACGCCATCAATATCAAAAACGAAAGTGGTGATATTTTTGAAATTATTAGGGCTTTTTATATTGTTATTCTTCATAAAACAAAGGTAAGAGGATTGTTTTAGTCTAAGAATTTTAGTTAAACAAAATTACATAGTACAGGGATTTCATCGCTATTCTTCCCCCTTTCGTCATAACTCATTTTTTATTCAAACCATTCTTGTGTATTTTCGTTATTCACAAAAACACTAACAAACTATTCATCATGCTAAAAATTACGAAAAAGGCCTTGTGTTTGGCTTCGGTGGTATGTCTAACCCTCACCGCCCAAGCCCAAGACAAAAAAGGAGACGGCAAAACGCCTCCACCCACCACTACTACAACACCCCCAAAACCTGCAGAAGCTCCAAAAACAGGTCCCAAACCTTACAAAGAGGTTATTACTGACAAAGCCAAATCAATTAAAGGGCTTTTTACGGTGCATAAAGTTGAGGATAAGCACTATTTTGAGATTCCAGATTCTTTGTTGGGACACGATATTATGACGATTACTCGTATCGTAAAAACTGCCACTATCCCAGGTACTTATGGTGGTGAATTATTGAATCGTCAGGTAATTAATTTTGAAAAAGGACCCGACAACAAAGTATTCGTCAGAGCCATTCAGTACATCAATGTTTCACCAGATTCTACGGCTCCGATGTACAAAGCAGTACAAAACTCAAATGTACAACCCATTGCCCAAGCCTTTGATGTTAAGGCATATAAAAAGGATTCAGTTTCTAAAAAAGGTAGTACCGTTATTGATGTGACGGATTTCTTCAAAGGGGATAATCAGATTGTTTCTTTATCGCCAGCGACAAAATCGAACTATAAAATTACGTCTATTGCTGCCGACCGTTCTTATATTCAGGCCATCAAGTCATTTCCTTTGAATATTGAAATAAAGACGGTGAAAACTTTCAACGGTTCAGCCCCAACTCCTTCGTTTGGACCATCTTCGCCAAGTCCGATTCCTTCGGTAAGTATTCCTGCCATTGCAGTTTCAGGAGCAGTTACGATGGAGATAAATACATCAATGATATTATTGCCTTCACTTCCGATGAAGCAACGTCTTTTCGACCCCAGAGTTGGCTATTTTGCGAATGGTTACACGACTTTTGACGAAGGTTCACAACGTACTGACGACCGTACTTTTGCGGTCAGATGGCGTTTAGAGCCCAAAAATGCTGAAGATGCGACTAAGCAAAAAAATGGAGAATTGATTGAACCTAAGAAACCAATCGTTTATTATATCGACCCCGCCACACCCGCTAAATGGCGTAAATATTTAAAAATGGGAGTTGATGATTGGCAAAAAGCCTTTGAAGCCGCTGGTTGGAAAAACGCCATTAGAGGTGAGATTTTAGCGGATAATGATACGACTATCAGCTTGGAAGATGCTCGTTATTCAGCTATTCGTTATTTTGCTTCAGACATTGAAAATGCTTACGGACCCAACGTGAACGACCCACGCTCGGGTGAGATTTTAGAAAGTCATATCGGTTGGTATCACAATGTTATGAAGCTCTTAAAAAAGTGGTACATGACTCAGGCAGGTGCAGTAGATGCCCGTGCGAGAAAAAATAAATTTGATGATGAATTGATGGGAGATTTAATCCGTTTTGTGTCTTCACACGAGGTTGGACACACCATTGGTTTACGTCATAATTTTGGGTCAAGTAGCACGATTCCCGTTGAAAATCTTCGTAACCCAGCTTGGATTGCAGCTCATGGACACACACCTTCTATTATGGATTATGCTCGTTTTAATTACGTAGCGCAGCCCGAAGATGGCGTAAAAGACCTTTATCCACGCATCGGAGAGTATGATATTTGGGCAGTGAAATGGGCGTACCAAACCTTGAATGGAGCGACTCCCGAAGATGACCAAAAGACGCTGAATAAGCAATTCATGACGGAATATGCTAAAAATCCACGCATTTGGTTTGGAACTGAAACGAACCCTTACGACCCACGTACACAGTCGGAATGTATTGGTGATAATAATATGTTGGCGAGCGATTATGGTATCAAAAATTTGAAGAGAATCCTGCCAAATCTTACAGAATGGACGAAAGAGGAAGCCCAAGACTACGATATGTTAACTGAATCTTATGGTGAAATTGTCAATCAATATCGCCGTTATATCGGTCACGTTACCAAAAATGTTGGTGGTATTTATGAAACACCACGTACCTCAGACGAAACGGGTGTAGTCTATGAACCAACACCTCGCAATCTTCAAAAAGATGCAGTTTCGTGGTTAAATCGTCAGGTTTTTGAAACGCCAACTTGGTTGATGGATGAAAAAATTATGTCAAAAACTCGCCCAGACCAAGGCGTTGATGCCATCAGTAGAATTCAGGAATCAGCACTTAATAGCTTGATGTCAACAGACCGTTTGCAACGCCTCATCGAAACAAACAATAAATTTCCATCTTCGTATAGCTTGGATGAAATGTTCACTGATATTCGCAATGGCGTATGGTCGGAATTTCGTACTCGCAAGGCAATTGATGGTTCACGAAGAAATTTACAGAAAATTTATGTAGAGAAAATGATTGCTACCTTGAATGCTACGGGTGCAGCACCAGCGTTCAATTTCTCATTTAGAGGAACGGTTGTGCCACTTGCAGTTGACCCTCGCAAGACTGATATTGTATCAGTAACTCGTGGACATTTAATGGCACTGAAAGACGAATTAAAACTTGCCTTGCATCAGCCTACTCTTGATAAAATGAGCAAATATCACTTGCAAGATTGTTTGTTTAGAATAGAAAAAGGACTTGACCCTAAGTAGGGATTAGGCGGGTTGCGTAACCGATTAGGTGAATTAGGGATTAGGGATTTAGACCTAATCCCTTTTTTTTTAAGAAAAGACGAATAAACTCAAATCTCATAAAACAATTGAAAATTTACAAAACTCTTTTTTAAACTTTAATTTTACTTTACAAAGTTTACTATTTAATCATAATAATGATGAAAAAATTAGCTATTTATATGCTCAAAAGGGGGCTATATTACAGTCTTAAATACAACGTTAAGCCTACAATTCAAGATCATTATGATGAAGCAAAAATTAGAGTCTCTTATATAATTTCTTTATCTTTTATATTTTTTCCAATTATGGGAATAATAATGTTAAGTCTAAAATTATTGAGAATCTACAAAACAATATCTAATTCAGTTGCAATTATTGCAGCTATTACTTCAATATTTTTAGTCTTAAATCCAGTTCAAAAATTCTTAGATAGCATTCCAATTTCTGAAATTCAAGAAAATAGTATTGGTGTACAAAAGAGGTTGGGAAATAATTATATTTGGATGGTTTTATCAATTTTGATATTTACTGGCACATATTTTTACTTAATTAGGGTAATATATTTATGCTTCAAATGAACTCATTAATGTTAAACACATTTTAAAAAATGGACTTCGGTAAACTTCCCATACATGAGGTAGAAAAGGTAGATTTCACCTTGAAACCCGATAATATTTTTAATGAAAAGGTTTTAAAAAATACTTTAAAAGTACCGCTCATCAATGTCGGTTGCCCCGTTTGGTCGAATAAAGATTGGCTGGGTAAAAT
>JANPGQ010000312.1:0-19923 GCA_031423975.1 Cytophagales bacterium
CTATTACTTCACCCAATACCACAATTTGCAGTGGAATAAGCACTACTTTAACGGCATCGGGTTGTGCGGGGGCTTATACTTGGACGGGAGGATTAACGGGTTCAAGTATAACGGTTTCACCTACTACTACAAAATCTTACAAAGTTGTTTGTGCGGTCAATAATTGTAATAGCGATAGCACTAATGCTGTTATTATTACGGTTAATCCAAAGCCTTCTCCTCCCAATATCTCCGCCAATAATTCAACTATTTGTAGTGGAGGAAGTGCTATACTGACGGCAACTGGCTGTATAGGAGGTAGTTATACTTGGACGGGAGGATTAATTAGTGCCAGTATTACCGTTTCGCCAACCGTTACGAGGTCTTATAATGCTGTTTGCAGAATCAATAATTGTGTTAGTGATAGTAGTCTTGCCCTAACAATCACCGTTAATCCAAAACCTGCAACTCCAAATGTATCAGTTAGTAATGCTACCGTTTGTAGTGGCGTGAGTACAACCTTAACCGCAACTGGCTGTTTAGGAGGGACTTATGCTTGGACGGGGGGGCTTACTGGTTCAAGCATAACGGTTGCACCAATAAGTACAAAATCATATAAATCGGTTTGTATTGTTAATAATTGTTCGAGTGATAGTAGTGCCGCCAGTATCATCACGGTAAGTTCCACATCGCCCACGCCTGTTACTACTGCAACGAGCGTTTGTCAAGGCAATTCAATTGTTGTAGGAAATGGGTTAAAATCAACAACTCCCAACTGTTCGGGCGTTGGCGCAAGTACAACGGTAAGCTATTCGGGCGGTACAGTTGGATACGATGGTGGAGGTAGTAGCGGAAGCAATCCCACAGCAGCCACAACAGGACTTACAGGAACTATCTCTAAAATTGTAGTTTCGGCAACATGGTTGAAAAAGGCAGGCGGCGATTATACAACTTGTGGAGTAGCTCACAACGGAGGTAATCCATCACTCAATGAAATGAGTTTTATTTTACAAGCTCCTGATAATACCTTGATTACGTTAGTTCCTGCCAATACTTATCAAGGCAATTATGTAGGTAGTGTAACAACTACTTTTGATGATGCCTCAACAACTATTCTTTCTTCAACACCTTTCACGAGTTCTGTAAAACCGTTTTCGGTGCTTTCTGCTTTAAATGGCAAATCTCCAAATGGAACGTGGACTTTGATTCCTAACGATAATGGAGGCGGAGACCCGCTTTGCGTTTCTGGTTTTTCTGTAACCATAACTACATCGGGTAGCCCAAGCACCAGTACAATTACTTGGTGGAATGCCGCAACGGGAGGTACGCAAGTAGGAACAGGAGCTGAATTTATACCCGCTACCAGCACACTTGCCCCAGGTACATACACATACTATGCAGAGGCTGCTTGTACGGGTACTTGTCCGAGTACGAGAGTTGCCACTGCTTTAACAGTAAATCCAAAATTGGCAGCCCCCACTGTTATACCTACCAATGCTAATATTTGTAGTGGAATAAGTGCTACCTTATCAGCGTCAGGCTGTACGGTGGGAAGTACCTACACATGGACTGGAGGACTCACGGGTTCGAGTGTAATTGTTTCACCAACTACCACAAAAAATTATAAAGTAGCGTGTTTAATAAATGGCTGTGTAGGGGATAGTAGTTTGGCGGTTACGGTTACGGTTGCTACCAGTATGTATTCAATCGTTTCGGGAAATTGGGATGATGCCTCAACGTGGTCTTGTGGAAGAATACCCTTATCAAGTGATAATGTTACCGTGAGTGTGGGTCATATTGTTACCATTAGAAATGCCAATGCCAAAGCTAAAAATTTATTTAATAATGGTCAATTAACGTATGTAAATGCAGGTGGTAAATTAACGTTGGGGACAATAATTATACCGCCTGCCCCCACCACAGTTACACTAACTCTTCAGCCTGGACCAAATGATGGCAAAGATGCTGAAGCAAGTTCTTATAGTCCAAATTTAGTAAGTGCAATTTCTCCTTATACCAATTTATATGCTTGGACTATTGGTGGAGTTCCTATTACTAAAAGGTTTTATTTAGGATTCGATATTTCTTCAATTCCTACAAATGCCGTTGTTGATAGTGCATTTCTTTCATTATCTTTTGGACAAACTTATATAGATAACGGTGGAAATTATCATGATGGACATTACGGAGATAATGTTTTCACCGTTAATAGAGTTACCAGTAATTGGCAAGAAAATACATTGACATGGAATACACAACCTTCATTTGTGGCAACCAATCAGGTAGTAATTCCTGCTTATACAAACAATAGACAGAGCTATCCAAAAATAAATGTAAAGAATATTTTAGCAGATATGGTTGCAAGTCCAACCAGTAGTTTTGGCTTTTGTATGAAACATCAGGATGAAAATGTATATAGGTTGACTTTCTTCGCCACCAGTAATGAGGTAAATAATCCAACTATCAGACCTAAATTACAAGTATATTATCATTTACCGTAAATGTTCATTTCTATTTTCTCAACCCCTCCAAACCTAAAATTCGGAGGGGCTTATTTTTATAGCTATTTTTGTAAAAATTAGTTTTAGTAATCCCGTGTCAACAAGCAAGAACGGTAAGATAATTCTCTGCTAACAACAAATACGAAGCATTTATACTCTCAAACTTCCTATCTCCAAAAAATCCCTTTCCTCCTCCGAGAAATATCTGCTTCATAGCCATCTGTTAGAATTAATTGGGAAGTCACTAAATTATGTTCGACAATGCAATTCTGATTCACTATGAAACCTCGATGAACCCTTATAAAACCTTTGTCGTTCAATAGATTTTCATAGTGTTTGAGCGTGCGTGCTGAAATGCGTTGTTTGCCATTTTGTAGGTAAAAATGGGTATAGTTAATAAAGCCTTTCAACATGATAATTTGGTTGATGGCAATGGTTTTTTTCTTTTTTTGGTCAATCGTTAATAATTCTTGTTTGTGTGCTATGAAGTTTTTCATTGGAAAGTTAAGTTTGATTGATGACTTTAACGAAAATTATGATGAAGTATTTAAAAGCCCATGAAAAACAGTTTTCACGGGCTTTCAACAAATCTAAAAACTATAAGCCTAACAACAATTTACCATTTAACAGAAAGTTAATAATACCCCCCATATAACTCAAATTTTTGGCGTGAATCGTCCCAGTTGCCGTTACAGGATGTTTTATGATTACATCATCTGAGGCAGTAGGCACAACATTCGACATCCACGTGCTTGTATTGCTCCAATCACCCGATTGAATAGTTTCAAAAACTAAGGGATGAGGCGAAATCAATAGTCTTACATCATCCACATAATAGGTTTGTCCCGTTACGCCTGAATAATCTTTGATGTTAATTCGTTGAACGGCAGGCGGATTACCAATATCCGACCACGGCACATTAATTAATCTCCACTGACCTGGGGCAATTTCAAAGGCTTTTTCAGTGCCTGGAGCGTAATTATCAGTTGGGTAAATTTCAACGGCAAGTTTAACGGTTGTGTTCGTTCCAATGGTTGTGCCACCATACGCCCAAAACGAAATTCCCGATGGATAACTTCCCGTATTGATTGGGGCAGATTTACGGAAACTCATAATCTCATACGCTCTTGTTAGAGGGGCAGCTTTCACAGACTTTACGCCTGCATGAGCTTGCTCTAAATTATCGAAAAAGAAATCTGAAAAATCATAAGAATAATTACTCCAATTCGTCCCAAGCCCTTCTTCATAGATAATATCATCGTTGGCGGCAATTGCAACAATGGTATAAGTTGCTGAGGTAACAGCACTTGAACCTCCGCCCGTTATGTAGGCAATTGCTTTGATAGTGGTGGTACTACTAACGGGAATTGGACTTGTATAAACCGTTCCAGTTGAGGCAGTTGGCGTACTTCCATCCGTTGTATATCTAATGTTTGCACCCGCCGTAACAGTAGCTAAACTTACATTTTGAGTTGTTGAAAATGTGCCTCCTGCGGGAGAAAAAGTTACATTGGCAACAGTTGATGCGGAGGTCAATAAACGCACATCATCCACATAATAAGTTTGCCCAACTACACCCGAATAATCCACGACATTGATACGCTTAACCACCGCAGGATTACCAATATCCGACCACGGCACGTTAATTAATTGCCAAGAACCTGGCGTAATATCAAAGGCTTTTTCATTGCCCGAATTATAATTATCGGTCGTATAAATTCCCACGGCAATTTTTACTTTCGTATTTGTGCCAACGGTATTTCCGCCATAAACCCAAAGCGAAATGCCATTTGGATAAGCGTTTGTGTTGATGGATGTTGATTTTCGGAAACTGACAAGCTCATATCCTGTGGTTACAGGAGCAGCTTTTACGGACTTCGTACCCGTGTGAGCTTGTTCTAAATTATCAAAAAAGAAGTTTGAAAAGTTGTATGAATAGTTGCTCCAGTTTGTCCCAAGCCCTTCTTCATAGATAATATCATCATTGGCGGCAACCACATTTATGGTATAAGTTGCTGAAGTAACGGCACTTGTTGTTAAGCCCGATTTATAAGCAATTGCTTTGATGGTGGCGGTACTTACCACGGCAATTGGACTTGAATAAATCGTTCCAGTAGTGGCAGTAGGCGTACTTCCATCAGTTGTGTAGCGAATGGTTGCTCCCGCTGTTGTTGTGGCTAATGTTACATTTTGAGCGGTGGCAAATATGCCTCCCGATGGCGAGAAAGTTACGTCAGCAACCGTTGTGGCAACTGCTGTCAATAATCTTACATCATCCACATAATAGGTTTGTCCCGTTGTGCCTGAATAATCTTTAATGTTAATGCGTTGAACGGCAGATGGATTACCAATATCCGACCACGGCACGTTGATTAATTGCCAAGAACCTGGGGTAATGTCATAAGCCTTTTCAGTTCCAGCAGCATAATCATCGGTTGGATAAATTCCTACGGCAATTTTTACTTTTGTATTTGTCCCAACTACATTTCCACCATACACCCAAAATGAAATTCCATTCGGATATGAAGCTGTGTTGATAGGAGCAGATTTCCTAAAACTGATAAATTCATAACTTGCTGTGACGGGGGCAGCTTTTACCGATTTTGTACCCGTATGTGCTTGTTCAGTATTATCAAAGAAGAAATTTGGAAAATTATAGGAATAATTACTCCAATTTGTACCGAGTCCTTCTTCATAAATTATATCATCATTTGCCGCAACCAAGGCACTCGTGTAAGAGGCTTTGAAGGCAATATCCTTACTAAAAGTTGGCAAAGTAACGTTCAAAAATCCGCCCGATGTTGCCGCTGTGGCCGTTCCCAAAGATGCTCCCGTTTGTGGATTGATAAACGTTATGGCATAATTTCCAGCGTCAACGGGTAGCTTTAAAATTGCTCCCGAAACAGTGCCTAATGCAGCTGCATCAGCATAATCTCCGTAGGTATCGGTTACATAACCAATGACTTTTTTCGCTCCCACGTATCCGTATCCCTTCGCCCGTCCACCAGTGATTATTCCTGTGAAAGAGAAATTAGAAACATTAAACCAATCTTGTCCTGCATTCAAAAATCGAACCGTGTGTGAACCCGTTGGAATGTTCGTTAGCGTAAACGTTCCGCCCGTTCCTGCCGTAGAAATCGGGGTGGTTAATTGCAAAACACCGTCTAAGTATATTTCTAAACTATTCGTTGCCCCCGCATACGTAGAATTTGTAAAAGTGATACTTGCCGAACCAACGCTGATAAAATTGGCGGTAAAACTGGCTTCACGACTACGTGTTCCTTGATACGAACCCTGCATAAAAACGCTCAAATTGCTTAATCCTGTGGCGTTTCCGTTAGCATCAATCGTGGTTGTCCAAGGATTGGGAACATTGGTAAAACCGAACCCAGAATTACCAGGAACTAAACTAACGGCTGAACTTCCAGAACCGCCAGGATTTGTTTGAAAAGTCAATACATTGCTCACCGCTGGCGTGATTCCGACAACCTCCTCCGTTCCAATAAAATCAGTCAAAGGTTTGAGTACATTATATAGATTTTTGATGTCTATAAAACCGTCCCAATACCAAAACATTTGGGGTAATTTGTTCATTGCTCCAATCCAAGCAGTTTTTCGCACGTGATCACCCGCAGTATCGTTCATAATAGCTGACCCTGAGCTATAGCTGGTTGCCACGCCAAATTCACCGCAAAAAGTAGCTTTGTTTAAAGCGGCATCCAAGGCTTGTCCTTGAGTTAAATTGCTCTGTGCAATTGAATTGGCATAATTATGATATTGAATTTGGTCTAAAGCTACATTATCATCCAAAGAAGGGAATTGAGCATCGGCGGCACTGGTTGAAACCAAATGCTGATTCACGTCAATTGATTTCAGATATTGACTCAATTCATCGTGCCAAGTATCAATATCAGCCACCGTTCCATCAGAAAATTGTACTTCATTGAACAATTCCCAGCTCAAAACATTGGTCGAATACCCCCAACGAGCCACAATGTAGCGATACATTTTTTTGGTCTGATTTTTTGCCGAAGTATTATTAAAAAACTGACTCGGATTTGTTAAAAAACCGCCTGCATTAGCACTGTTATAGGGATTTTCATTCCAATTACTGTTTACCGTGGTTGAAACTTGCCCGTGTTGTTGCAATACTAATTGCATAAAAGCCCCCGCATTTTCGCAGCGTTCAAGCGTATAATCCAGAATACCAGAGGCTTGCTGACTGTACTGCCCCAAACCACCATACCAACCCGACCAATGCGTACTTTGCCATTCGATGGCTTGGCGAGCAAAACCCGTAAGCCAATATCTCGTCCAGTTTACGGAATTGGGTTGTTGATTATTCATGTACTGATTAAAAAACTCTGTTGCCCGACCATCATTCCAACACAAATTATACCCCACTGGGTTATAAGCCGTGCCATTATCGAACTTCATAAATTGGGTATTGGCGGAATTCAAACGGACAAATCCTTTGCGAGTTCCCAAAGTCATTGAAAAAGTATTGGGCGAAGAATAAGTAATTGCTCCACCAGCCTCCGTAACCTTAATGCGTACACTATATGTACCCGCCGTAGCACTCGTGGGAGCGAAACGCAACATCCAAGTTGCCCCCGCATTGTTGAGCGTACCATTCCAGAAGGTAGTACTGGATGCCGTGTATGTGGCAGGAATAAAATAAAAGCAAGGCACAGTATAAACACTACCCGAAGATGGTGTTATTTCAGCATCAACCTTTACCACATCGGGGTCATAAGGGTTGGTAAAAGTTTGGTCAATCGTGAAAGTAGCTTCCACTTTTTCGTAACGTTGGTACGAAGCCTTTGTAAAAGTTGGGGTTGTGATAGCCGTTGCATGAATTTTACTTAAAAAAACTGAAAGTAGAATACAGATAATAAAAATAGTATTTTTCATAATATATTGAAAATTAGGAGATTTTTGGAATACAAAAAAGTAATTAGGTCTGTCGAAATTAATCTAATAATTGTCTGTAAATAATTGATTTTAAGAAATTTAAGACAAAAAGATATCATCAATCACTTTATAAAAAAGGGATTTATAAAAAACAGTGGCTATTTTAGGAATTTTATAAAGTGATAGTTATCAAGCAGTATGAATTATAGCTAAAAGTAGGATTAGGCTTAAAATAATGAGAGTCAATAAATCTTAAATTAATATGACAAAATTAATATTATTTTAAACTTATCTTATAGTACATTTTTATCATTTTCAGATACTAAAATACACCTAATTGAAAAACAATTATAATACTCAATGGATTTGTTCATATTTAGTGAGCAAACAGAATAGCCAATACTTCAATAAATATTCTTTTATCTGTAAAAATGCCATAAGCTTTTTAACCCTTGTTGGAGTTCAATTTACATAAAATAACTTTCCGTATTTATATGCTACATTTTATCGCAACGCATAGGTCTTCCATGAGTGTAGCAATAATACACTATGCCTGGCCATAAAAAAAGACGATTTTTAGCGTATTCCCAAATCCCTTCAAAACTCAAAATTCGGAGGGATTTGTTTTTATAGCTACATTTGTAAAAAAGTCGTGGGGTATAATTCTCTTTAAGTATATAAACTTAAAAAAGTACGACATAAAAACAATTTTCACGCATGACAAAAGACAGGTTCAATGACCTGAAAGCCAAAGTAGAGGCTTTGAGGAGGTATCTTTGACTACGATAATAAGAAGTTTCAGATTGCAGAATTAGAAGTAGTTACCCTTGACCCTGAGTTTTGGGGGAATTCAAAAAAGGCAGAATCTACCATGAGGCAGATTCGGGAGTTGAAATTTTGGACGGCTGGATTCGACCAATTAGACCAATACACTGGCGACCTCGAAACCATTTGGGAATTCTACGAAATGGGCGAAGCCACCGAGGAGGAAGTGGATGCCGAGGGAGCAAAATTAGAAGAAAAATTAGCTGAATTAGAGTTCCGCAAAATGATGTCTGATGAAGGCGATAATCTTTCAGCCGTCATCGAAATCAACGCTGGGGCTGGTGGCACGGAGTCGCAAGATTGGGCGAGTATGCTGATGCGAATGTACATTATGTGGGCAGAAAAAAATGGTTTCAAAATCAGAGAAGTTGACCATAATGACGGTGATACTGCTGGTATTAAATCGGTTATGATGGAAGTTGAAGGTGAATACGCCTACGGAAATCTGAAATCTGAAAATGGTGTACATCGTTTGGTGCGTATTTCTCCGTTTGATTCCAACGCTCGCCGACACACCTCTTTTGCTTCGGTTTATATTTCGCCTTTGGTGGATGATACCATCGAAATTGACGTAAATCCTGCCGATATTCACTGGGACACATTCCGTTCGGGTGGTGCAGGTGGACAGAATGTAAACAAGGTGGAAACGGCAGTTCGTTTGACCCACAAACCTTCGGGAATCATCATCGCTTGCCAACAAGAACGCTCGCAGTTGATGAACAAAGAAGTGGCGTTAAAACTCTTGAAATCAAAACTTTATCAGATAGAAATTGATAAACGCAACGCCGCCCGTGCGGAGGTGGAAGCCAGTAAGAAGAAAATCGAATGGGGTTCACAAATCAGGAGTTATGTATTGGACGACAGGCGAGTGAAAGACCACCGAACCGATTATCAAACCTCAAACACCGATGCCGTTTTGAATGGCGATATCAATGAGTTTATTAAGGCTTATTTGATGGAGGCGTAATAAATGTAGATTTTAGAGGTCTGATTTTAGAATTATTGAAAAGCCAAAACCCTTGTTTTTAGGGTTTTGGCTTTATTTTTTCTACCGATACAAAACCTCTCTGTCCCCATTATTTACCCTCACAAATTGCCATTTCCCTTTCAAATTAATCAGTTTTTCAACGATGGTTTTTCCATCTTTCAACATATAAACGTTCGCTTTCGTTGATTTATTCACAACCTTATTTCCTCCAGAATAAAATACCTCAGCTTTTGTTTTATCGCCCGAAAAAAGCACTACCATCTTTTGGGTATTATCAATTGAAACCAACTCAATAGCATTTTTATCTGTATGGGTTAGTTCAAAAGTACGCACACATTCTTTTTTCAAAACCGACCAAGTATAGCCAGCCGAACCTATACAATCATGTTTATCTCTATCATTTCCTACCATGGGGCTTTTGATAGAATCTTGGGCAAGCATCAATTTGGTGGAATACAACACTAAAACAATGACAATTGAGCATATTTGTTTCATCGGATTTTTGTTTGAGATTTGATTTTAGGCAAAAGTACAAAATTTGGTTTCTTGATAAAAATATGAATTTGGTAGTCAATTATTCAGCACAAACCAAACATACCAAATCCCCCAATTCCACGTTTCCTTCACACAATTCTATCATTTTCCTAAACCTCTTTCATTGGCAAGGCTTTTGTAGTAAATTTGTAACCCTTTTGTGGAGTCAGGTTTTAGGTTTTAGCGGTTAGGTGTTAGATGCATAATACAGAATTATTTGTCTATTTTTACCAACTAAAACCTAACCGCTAACCCCTAAAACCTGACAAATTTCCCTAATCATCATTAAAACAAATTAAAAATGTTCAAACGTTTATCCTTGTTTTTTCTTACCCTAATTCTCCTTTGGGCAGTTTTTCGTTCGCCTGTGGTCGGTGAGTTCAACAATACGCTTTTACGTTTGTTTACCCCTACCAAAACCGAACACAAGAAAGTAATTCTACCCGTTTTTCCTCCGCCACCAGCCTTTACTACCAATAGCTTATTAGCTGAAGATCAGTGGGTTGATAGTGTTTACGCTTCAATGGATAACGACCAAAAAATCGGTCAGTTTTTTATGGTTGCCATCAATCCTACGCACGGAGAAGCCCATTTCAAACGCATTGAAACCCTTATTCAAAATAATTACATTGGCGGTTTAATCTTCTTTCAAGGCGAACCATACTCTTACGCAAGTCTCAACAATCGTTTTCAATCAACTTCCAAAATTCCTTTGCTCATCGGTATTGATGGCGAGTGGGGTTTGGCAATGCGGGTGAACTCAACAATGGCGTTCCCGAAGCAAATAACTTTGGGTGCAATCCAAGATAATACGTTGATTTATAAAATGGGCGGAGAGATAGCCCGACAGTGCAAACGCCTTGGTATTCACCTCAATTTTGCCCCCGTGGTGGATATAAATTCCAACCCCAATAACCCCGTAATTGGCTACCGTTCTTTTGGTGAATTACGTGAAAATGTGGCGCTAAAAAGTAGTGCATACATGAGAGGAATGCAAAATAATCAGTTGCTCGCTTGTGCCAAACATTTCCCTGGACATGGTGATACACAAGGAGATTCGCATTTTACCTTGCCTCAATTGTCATTCACGAGCGAGCGTTTGAAGAATATTGAGTTATATCCTTTCCAAGAATTAATTAATGATTCCATCAAAACTATCATTGTAGGACATCTACAAGTACCGTTTTATGACTGGCGACCTGCCACACTTTCGCAGAATATTATCACCACACTTTTGAAGCACGATATGGGTTTCAAGGGACTCGTTATTACGGATGCCCTTAATATGCGTGGAGTGCGTCATGGGCAAGGGATTTCGTCGGGAGAGGTTGATCTACAGGCATTTATCGCTGGAAATGACATTCTTTTATACTCTGAAAATATCCCCGAAGGCATCCGTAAAATAAAGGAAGCAGTAGCGGCTGGGTTGATTCAACAGGCAGATATTGATGCAAGAGTTCACAAGATTCTTCATTCAAAATATTGGGTAGGTTTGCAGAAATTCAAATACATTGATTCTAATAATCTATTTCAAGACCTCAATACCATTGAAGGCAATAAAATCAAGCAAGAATTATATGACCATGCCATTACGGTTGTCAAAAATTCGCAGAATAATTTACCGCTTGTTGCTGATGAAAATGAGAAATATGTTTCGGTAGGTTTAGATATTCCGATTGGCAATCGTTTTCAACAAGATTTAAGTCAGATTGCTACTTTCCGCCATTTTGCCAGTGCTACCAAAACAGATGAAGCCTTTTTCACCAACGTTTTACAAAGCATTGATTCCACTTCAACAGTGATTTTGAGTGTGCATGACATCAATAAAAAATCTGCCAATAAGTTAGAGGTAAGTTACAACGTTCAAACTTTTGTAAAACGTTTAGAACAGAAAGCTAAAAAGGTTGTCGTTTGTATTTTCGGAAATCCGTATAGTTTGAAATATTTTCCAGAATCTGCCGCCTTAGTGTGTGGTTACGAAGACGACCCAGCGGCATATTCGTCAATGGCAAAAGTGCTTTTTGGAGAATTGCCCGCTCTTGGAAAATTACCAGTTTCGGTAGAAAATTATTTCAAGGCTGGTGATGGAATAAATATCTCAAAAGCAGGAATAATCCTCAGTAAAGCCTCCCCCGAAAGCGTAGGCATGAAAGGCGTAGAACTTGCTACAATCGACCCCATAATAGAGTCTTGCATTACGCAAAAAATATTCCCTGGCTGTCAGGTTTTAGTGGCTCGCAAAGGTAAAATTGTGTATGAAAAAAATTACGGAAAAATGTCTTATGATGTTAATAGTCAGCCAGTTGCTTCAAATACCGTTTATGATTTGGCTTCGGTAACAAAGGTTACGGCAACGCTACAAACATTGATGTATCTTTATGACCAAAAGAAGATAAATTTAGATGAAAAAGCCTCTCATTATTTACCAGAATTGAAGGGAACAAACAAGGAAAATCTATTAATTAAAGACATTCTTTGGCATCAAGCGGGACTGGTAGCTTACATTCCTTTTTGGGAAAAAACCAGAATTCCCTTAGGTTGGAAAACGGAATATTATAATGCTAAACAATCTGACGACTATCCGCTGACGGTTGCCGAGGGAATGTATGCAAAACCCATTATTCGAGATTCCATTTGGCGATGGGTCATTAAATCGCCTTTGATTAATAAAAAAGAAAGAGACGGAACGTATCCTTTCGTGTATAGCGACTTGGGTTTGATGATCTTGCATCACCTTGTGGAGCGAGTAAATAGTCAGCCTTTGGATACTTTTACCAGTAAATATTTCTATGAACCAATGGGTATGGTTAGCACGGGGTTTAATCCATTGAGAAAAATCAATAAAACTCAAATTGCTCCCACAGAAAACGATAACTTGTTCAGAGAGAGGCTATTACAAGGTACAGTACAAGACCAAACTGCTGCCATGTTGGGCGGAGTTTCGGGTCATGCAGGTTTGTTTAGCAATGCTAATGACTTGGCAAAACTCCTTCAAATGAACCTCAATAAAGGCACGGCAGGAGGTAAACAATACATTACCGAAGCCACCATCAATCAGTTTACTAATAGCCGTTCAGCCAAAAGTCACCGAGCTTTGGGGTGGGATAAACTGCCATCGGATGGTGACAGTAATTTCGTTTCTAATAAAGTTTCACCTAATTCGTATGGACATTCAGGCTACACGGGTACACTTGTATGGATAGACCCAGAAAAGGAATTAGTTTTCGTTTTTTTATCCAACCGAGTAAACCCTTCGGCAGCCAATAATAAGATTAACACGCTGAAAATCAGGAGGAAAGTGATGGATGTGGTTTATAGGGCGATGGAGTGAAATGCATAATTGATGTGCTATGTTTTACAAACTGAATCTTTAAACTGATGAAAAATAAGAAAAAGCTATCAACCGAAGAAAGAGAAAAAATATTAGACATAATTAGAAAAACAGCGGAACGTTATAGAGAAACAAATCGTATTCTTGATATGATTTTACCTGATTTTTCAGAAGATAAACACAAATGAAAACACAAAAAACAGCCCTTATTCTCTTAGCCATATTCGTATTGTCGGGTGTGGCAGTTTATTTTAAATCTTGCCAGAAAACCACTTCTACCGAAACACCTCTGCAGGAAGTAACGGTTACGCTCAATCCCGCTCCAGATTTCAAGGCTGACTCTGCCTACTCGTATGTAAAAGCACAAGTAGATTTTGGTCCACGAGTTCCCAATACCAAGGCTCACAAAGCCTGTGGGGATTATTTAGCGACAAAATTGAAGCAATACGGTTGTGAAGTTATTTCGCAAAATTTTGTGGCTACCCGTTTTGATGGTAAGAAATTCGATGCCCGTAATATCATCGGAAGTATTAATCCGACCGCTGGAAAACGCATTTTATTGACTGCCCATTGGGATACTCGTTGGATAGCCGACAAAGACCCGAAAGACCCAAAATCAACCTTCGACGGTGCCAATGATGGTGGTAGTGGCGTAGGGGTTTTGTTAGAATTGGCTCGTTCTATTCAGCAATCAACCAAAAAGCCAAATGTGGGTATTGATATTATTTTCTTTGATGTAGAAGAATTTGGCGAACCCGAAGATTTTAAAGGTAAACATCAAGAAAACTCATGGTGTTTAGGTTCGCAATATTGGGCGGCAAATAAGCATAAATATGGCTATGTAGCTTATTACGGCATTTTATTGGATATGGTAGGAGCCAAAGGTGCAGTTTTCCCCTATGAGGGTGGTTCCATGCAATACGCTCCGATGGTGGTTAGAAATATTTGGGATATTGCCAGCCGCTTAGGATATTCAAAGACTTTCATTGATGCTGACGGTGGTGGTTTAATAGATGACCACGTGGCAGTAAATGACGTTGCCAAAATTCAAATGATTGATATTATTGAGCTTCATCCCAACGACCCAAAAACCTTTGGATATTATCATCATACCAAGGCAGATAATATGAGTGTGATTGATAAAAATACGCTAAAAGCAGTGGGACAAACGGTTTTGACAGCGGTTTATCAGGAGTAAAATATTTTTAAAACATAATTATTATGCCTAAAATTATAGAATACTTCGGCTTAATTTTCTATTTTTATGCTAACGAACACGAGCCTATTCATGTTCACGTTTCTTACAATGAATTTGAAAGTGTTTTCGAGATTTTCTTTGAAGATGGAGTTTTAACAGATATTCAAATACGAAATGTTAGAGGTATCGAACCTTTGCCCTCAAAACAGTTGAAAGAAGCTCAAAAAGTAGTTGAGATTTATGCTTTGGATATTGTTGAAAAATGGATGGATTTCTTCGTGTTAAACAAAAAACCAACTATCATAAAAATAACGAAAAAAATATGAATGCTGTCGTAGTAAATGCTACCTATATGAATGATTTCAAAGTAAAAATTGACTTTGCAGATGGCAAAACCTCTTTTGTAGATTTTGCTAATTACTTATCATCAATAAAAATACCATATCTTAAAAAATATCAATTACCGCAAAATTTTCAAAACTTTATGATTCAAAATGGCAATTTAGTCTGGGGTGAAGATTGGGACTTAGTTTTTCCAAGAGACCAATTATATGATGAAAAAATTATTGTTTGAGTGTAAAAAAATAAACCACGAAGCCCACACTTCGTGGTTTATTTTTTTACACTCATATTAGTTTACTACTTTTGTACTATCAAAAAACCAACAAATCATCCAATGGAACAAACTGAACAATTAAAATTTGTACACCTCAACGACATTCATGTTTCGCTCGGAGCGAAAATGGTACCTTTTGCGGGTTATTCAATGCCTGTTTTATACACAAATCTGATTCAAGAACATTTGGCAGTTCGTAATGCGGTGGGCGTTTTTGATGTCTCACACATGGGCGAGTTCACGGTGAAGGGCGAACGTGCTACGGAATTTTTGCAATATATTACTTCTAATGATGTTTCGGCTTTGGTCGATGGAAAAGTGCAATATTCTTGCTTACCAAACGATAAAGGTGGTATTGTGGATGACCTTTTGGTATATAAGCGTAACGATAATGAATATTTTTTAGTAGTAAATGCCTCGAATATTGAAAAGGATTGGAACTGGATGCAATCACACAATTCATTTGATGTAGAAATGCAGGACATCAGCGAAGGCATGAGTCTTTTTGCAGTTCAAGGACCAAAAGGGGTTGCTACTATGCAAAAACTTACCGATTTGGACGTAAGTTCGATGGAGTATTATACTTTCAAAGAAGGAACTGTGGCAGGAATTAGTGATGTATTAATTGCCACAACGGGTTATACAGGGGCAGGAGGAATGGAAGTTTATGTGCCAAATGAACACGCCGAGGCGATGTGGAAAGCCATTTTTGAAGCTGGGGCAGAATTTAATATCATTCCCGTGGGCTTGGGGGCAAGGGACACTTTGCGTACAGAAATGGGATATTGTTTATACGGAAATGATATTGACGACACCACCTCACCGATTGAAGCAGGTTTGGGTTGGATTACTAAATTCAACAAAGAATTTATTTGTTCAGATTTACATAAAAAAATTAAAGAAAACGGGGCAACCAAGAAATTAGTGGGTTTTGAGATGATAGACCGAGGAATTCCCCGCCAACACTACGAAATTATGGATGCTACAGGAAATATCATTGGCGAAGTAACTTCTGGCACACAATCACCATCTATGAATAAAGGAATTGGCATGGGTTATGTTGTCACTGAATTCAGCAAAACAGGTTCAGAAATTTATATTAATATCAGAAACAAATATTTAAAGGCAGTAGTAACGAAAATGCCTTTTTTGAAATAATTATTAGATTTGAGTAAACGTTATCTTTAGGGGTTATGTTTTAGGGAGAATTTTTATCTAAAATCTCTTCCTTAAACATAACCCTAAATTTTGGTGGTACAATTTTTTAGCCCTACTATTTTATGAAAATCCTTTCCTATTTGTTGATTTTGGGCATTTTGAGTAGTTCTGACTTATCAGCTCAGGCGGATAGTGTCGCTTTACCCCTTAGAAAAGTATTCAATATCGAAAAAAACAGTTTTATTCTTCCACACATTTGGAAGCCTGGCAGTTTGAAAGCCGCCGTTGGTTTGTCGTCCACAAAATTTCCCTTAGATTACGTAGAATCTGCTCTCCGAATCCCCTTAATTGATTTATCGGCTACTATTGGTTTACCCAGAGGCTTTGATTTTTCATTGAATGCCAATTCTATAGTTATTGCCAATCAAGTGCGGGCAGGAGTACATTGGAATCGTGAAGGAAAGGTTTTTTCAACAAAATTGGGCTATGATGTTGGTTTTATATTCGGAGCATTGTCGCAATACGGTTTCAATAATCGTACTTCTGCTTGGTCGCATTATCCTAATATTTCAGTTGGTTTCAAGGTGAAAGATATTGCCATCACATTCAAAACCGAAGCCAATATCATCACGTACATCAACACTACCGCAGGAGGCATCAAAGTAACCGAATTTGCTGATTTTTTTAATGGCGGTTCGGCGGGGATATATGTAGAGCAACGACTATGGGCAAACCATGTGATGATAGTGGGTTGCAGAGATAATTACGTAAAATATTACTATCCAGTCTGGCCCTCTTTTTCAGAATTTAATCGTAAATATCATAATCTTGAATTTTATTTAGGACTCATTATCAAGTAGTTATGTGAATTGACCTGTCTGGATATACCCGTCCAATTATTAATAGCGAGGGAATTAATCGCTACGGCGAACCGTTCCCTCGCTATTGATAATTGGACGAAACAAGTTTGAGTACAACTTAACTAACCATTTCAGTTATGGATTAAGAATTGGAGATTTTAGCATTATAAATTCAATAAAATATTTTAAAATTTTACAGATTGATGACATTTCAATTTAACATATTAAATAAAATTCAAAGGTCAATATTAGGATTTTTACTCCTACTATTAACCTTCAGTTGCAATGATTACGACTTGCCCGAAGTTGTAAACGTGATGCCCCCCATGGGCAGTGGACAATCTTTGAGCAATAATTCGAAAAGCAAATTAGAAGGGATTTATAAAGTAACTAAAGGCAATGAAGTATTTGGAGATACTCTGATTTTGAAATGGAATAATCTGAATAATCTATCCATTTTTGGCGGTGTCAATGGACTCTATGCGGTAACAAAGGGGCTAAAAAAAGACTCTTCCATTTACATTTATGGTTATTGGCGTTATGCCCTCAATAGCGAAACGGGAGCCATAAATTTGCAACTAAATCCTACTGATGGAAGCAATGCTCTTTTGGGTGAAAACCCCTCCAGAGTTTCCAATTTGAAGGTTTCAGGGAAGTTTAGTTTTGGAAATAATGCTCCAGATAAATCCTTAGAATTAACATTTATTCGACCATTTTCAGAGAAAGTCTTAAAAGACGATTTCAGAATATTGGCTCATCGTTCGGGTGGACGAACGTCTGATTTATTGTCTATTTCCGAAAACTCTTTGGAGATGATTGGTTTTACAGAAAATTTTGGCTCAACAGGTATTGAAATTGATGTTCGTCTCACCAAAGACAACGTACCCGTACTGTATCATGATGAAGATATCAACATTCGCTTGACGAAGAAAAGCCCTCTGAATGGACCTTTGGTAAACTTTACTTATCCCGAAATTTCGAGTTTTATTCGTTTGGTAAATGGAGAGAAAATTCCAAAGTTGGAAGATGCATTGATGAAAGTAGTGGACAGCACAAAATTGAAAGTAGTTTGGCTGGATATGAAATCGGTCAATAATGCTATGGCAATAGTTATCCCGATTCAACAGAGAATGTTAGAACGGGCAAAACAAAAAAATAGGGATTTAACTATTTATATTGGATTGCCCGAAACTGGAGTCTTAGATTTTTTCAAAACGTATCCTAATTATCAGAATATCAGTTCTTTATGTGAGCTATCCACAGAAGATGTTACTACTATAAACGCTAAAATTTGGGCACCCAGATGGACTTTGGGCTTGCAGCAGGAGGATGTAAAAGCCATGCACAACCAAAATAGAAAGGTGTTTTGTTGGACTTTAGATAGTGAAGATTTCATCAAAAAATACATTAATGAAGGTGATTTTGACGGTATTCTATCCAATTATCCCACCATCGTTTCTTATCACCATTACCTCCGAAAATAATATGAAAACAAAATTATGTATTGCATTTTTATGCTTTCTGAGTCATATTTCAATGGCTCAAAAGACTTGGAATACTCGTGATAGCGTAGCTCGTGGGGTGAGTATAACGGTAGGAACTGGAATTAGTCATTACCTCAATACCTTACAAGATGACCCACAAAGAACGGCTTTACGACAGAATTTCTCTTGCTCTTCTTTCAGATTTATGTGGGAGCCCGAACATCGCCTAAGTTTGGGAGTTGAGACGGGATATTATAAAATTTATGAAGTACAATTATCTGATAGTAAACAAGTTAATACCGCAAGTCTATCCGTAATTCCTATTTTATTCCGAGTGCAAATGCGGGTTTTTAAGCGATTTTATGCCTCTGTTGCCACGGGTATTTCCATCCATCATTCTTTGGTAAATGCTCTTGGTAATCAATCTGATAGTGAAACGATGGCATTTTCTAATCTTCAATTTTCGGCAGGTTATATCTATCCTATCACTAAACAATTTGGATTGGGACTGGAGGCGAAGTTTTTGAGTGAAAACAAAACGGAAGATATGGTTCTGTCTTTTGAAGCGGTGGCTCGGTATCAGTTTAAGAGACGGTTTAAGCGGGTGCGGGCTGATTAATAATTCGTAACCCTTGCAAGCGTTAAAAACCGCTTGCAAGGGTTAATTCAAGATTTTCTCATTTCAAAAAGCCCTTCAAAATACTAATCTCCGCCATTGGATTGGCTCTTTCGTAGAGAATTCTGTACACAGCATCAATAATGGGCATTTCTACGTCATGGATTTCATTGATTTTGTGAATACTTTTCACGGCGTAATATCCTTCTGCCACCATGTTCATTTCTATTTGTGCCGACTTCACCGAATAACCTCTGCCAATCATATTTCCAAAGGTTCTATTTCTGGAAAACTGCGAATAAGCGGTTACCAATAAATCCCCTAAATAACCAGAACTGTGCAAATCTCGGCTTGCTTGTGGATAGACAATATCCAAAAACCGCTTGATTTCTTGCATGGCATTAGAAACCATGACGGCTTGAAAATTATCCCCAAAACCTAATCCATGCGTTATTCCACAGGCAATAGCGATGATATTTTTGATAACAGCACAGTATTCCACCCCGTATAAATCTGGAACGGGATTCGCTTGAATGTAGCGACAAGTCATCAGATTTGAGAACTCTTGGGCTAAATTCATATTGGGCGAACCGATGGTAAGATACGACTGTTTTTCTTGAGCAACTTCCTCGGCGTGGCAAGGTCCCGCAATGACGCACATCTGCGTAATGGGTACGCCAAAGACCTTTTCCATCCAATCCGTTACCAGCATATTTTCTTCTGGAATCATGCCCTTTATGGCAGAAACGACTTTTTTCCCCGCAAAATGATTGCGAGTCAGGTTCTTCAAAGCATCAGGCACAAAGGCGGCTGGCACGGCAAGTATCACATAATCAACGCCTTGGAGGGCATCGTACATTTTGTAATACGCCTTCACTTTCCGTGGATTGAGGGGTGCATCCGTGAGATAACTCGGATT
>JANPGQ010000313.1:0-9347 GCA_031423975.1 Cytophagales bacterium
ATTTTGGTAGGAGAAATAGTTACTAATCCAAGCACTTGTGCAGGAACGGATGGAGAGATACCATTTACCACGATAAATCTACCCAATGGCGTGTATTCATTAAGTTTCAATACGACTGGAACGGCAAGTCCGAAAGATGTAACTGTTACCAATAATGCCTTTATATTGAGCGGATTAAGTGCTGGGAATTACAGCAATTTTACGATTACTAATAATGGCTGTTCAGGTAATTCTGAATCAAGTAGAACATTGACAAACCCTGCCACACCGACTATTACGGCGGGTATCGTTACAAGCCCAAGCACGTGTAGTGCCGCCGATGGTAGCATTGCTTTCACCAGTAGTAATTTATCCGATGGCTCATATACGATTACTTACACGGGGGCAGGAAGTCCCAAAACAGTAACAATAACGAGTAATGCCTTTACTTTGACTGGTTTAGATGATGGAACGTACAGCAATTTTTCTACCACGCATTTAGGTTGTACTGCTTCGGATGCCACGCCTAAAACGGTAACGAATCCTGCCGCTCCCACTTTAACAGCAGGAGCAACTACCAATCTAACGACTTGTGCCAGTACCGATGGAACAATTGCTTTTACCACAACTTTACCCAATGGAACTTATACCTTAAACTACATAGGTTCGGGTAGTCCGCAGAGTATTACCGTGGCAAGTGGAGCATTTATTTTAGGGAACTTACCCGATGGAACGTTCTCTGGATTCTCTATCACCTTTGCGGGTTGTGTTAGTAATGCTGCTACAACTAAAATTCTGTCTGACCCTGCCAATCCAACTTTAACCGCAGGAACGGCAACCAACCCCACTACTTGTTTGAGTACCGATGGAAGTATTGCCTTTACCACAAGTTTGCCCAATGGAACATATACTTTAAACTACACAGGTTCGGGTAGTCCACAGAGTATTATTGTGGCGAGTGGAGCATTTATTTTGGGTAATTTGCCCGATGGCACTTTCTCTGGTTTTTCTGTAACAACGGGTGGCTGTACGGGTACATCTTCAGCAACTAAAACTTTGACAGACCCTGCAGCCCCTACTTTAGTTGCAGGAACATCAAACAACCCCACTACTTGTTTAAGTACCGATGGAAGTATCCCTTTTACAACAAGTTTGCCCAATGGAACATATACTTTAAACTATACAGGTTCGGGTAGTCCAAAAAGTATTGCGGTAACAAGTGGGGCATTTAACTTGACGGGTTTACCCAATGGTACTTACTCTGGTTTTTCTGTAACAACGGGTGGTTGTACGGGAACATCATCGGTAACTAAAACTTTGACTGCCCCCGCTGCTCCAACTTTAACGGCGGGTTTAGCAACCAATCCAACAACTTGTGCAAGCTCAGACGGGACAATTGCTTTCACAACCAGTCTGCCAGACGGAACTTATACCATAAACTATACAGGTTTGGGAAGCCCACAAAATATTACCGTGGTTGGTGGAGCATTTATTTTGGGTAATTTACCCGATGGTAGTTTCTCTGGTTTTTCTGTAACATCGAGTGGTTGTACAAGTTTAGCAAATGTTACTAAAACGTTATCTAAACCCGCCGCTCCAAC
Organism: Cytophagales bacterium; assembly: GCA_031423975.1. Taxonomy (GTDB): domain Bacteria; phylum Bacteroidota; class Bacteroidia; order Cytophagales; family Spirosomataceae; genus Arcicella. Next base: position 1,581 of record JANPGQ010000313.1, read on the forward strand.
TTTAACGGCAGGAGCTGGCACAAACCCCACTACTTGTTTGAGTACCGATGGAAGTATTGCTTTTACAACAACTTTACCCAATGGAACGTACTCAATAAATTATACAGGTTCTGGAAGTCCAAAGAATATTACTGTGGCAAGTGGAGCGTTTATTTTGGGTAATTTACCCGATGGAACTTTCTCAGATTTTTCTATAACAACGAGTGGTTGTACAAGTTTAGCGAATGTTACTAAAACTTTATCTAAACCAGCCGCTCCAACTTTAATCCCAGGACTTGTTACAAATCCAACGACTTGTCTGAGTACCGATGGAAGTATTGCTTTTACTACGAGTTTACCAAATGGAACGTACTCATTAAGTTATACAGGTTCGGGAAGTCCGCAAAATATTACGGTAACAAGTGGAGCATTTGTTTTGGGTAATTTACCTGATGGTACATTTTCTGGTTTTTCAGTAACAACAGGTGGTTGCACAGGAACATCAGCAGTAACTAAAACTTTAACTGACCCAGCCAACCCAACTTTAACCCCAGGAATTGGCACAAACCCAACGACTTGTTTGAGTAACGATGGAAGCATTGCTTTTACTACGAGTTTACCAAATGGAACTTACTTATTAAATTATACAGGTTCGGGCAGTCCGCAGAGTATTACGGTAACAAGTGGAGCATTTATTTTGGGTAATTTACCTGATGGCACATTCTCTGGTTTTTCAGTAACAACGGGTGGTTGTACGGGTACATCGTCAGTAACTAAAACTTTATCTGACCCAGCCCCTCCAACTTTAACGGCAGGAGTTGGCACAAACCCAACAACTTGTTTGAGTACCGATGGAAGTATTGTTTTTACTACTACTCTACCAAATGGAACATACTCACTAAATTATACAGGCTTTGGAAGTCCGCAAAATATCACGGTAGTAAGTGGAGCATTTATTTTAGGTAATTTACCCGATGGCACATTTTCTGGTTTTTCTGTAACAACGGGTGGTTGCACAAGTGTATCAAATGTTACTAAAACTTTATCTGACCCTGCTGCTCCAACTTTAACCGCAGGTATAGTAATAAATCCAACAACTTGTTCTGGAGTTGAGGGTAGTATTGCTTTTACAACCACACTTCCTAATGGCACTTATACCATCAATTTTACAGGAAATGGTAGTCCAAAAAGCATCACCGTAGCCAGTGGAGCATTTATCTTAACGGGCTTATCAGCAGGAACTTATAATGGATTTTCTATTACTACGGGTGGTTGTACGAGTATTGATAATGCTACAAAAACTTTAACCGACCCCGTTGCTCCAACCATTACGGCAGGAGCGGTAATAAATCCAACGACTTGTTCGGGAACAAATGGTAGTATTGCATTTACGTCAACAAACCTTCCTAATGGTACATATTCAATGAGTTTCACGGGTACAGGTGCGACTACAAGCCCCAAAAATGTAACCGTAACAAGTAATTCGTTTAGCTTAACTGGTTTATCAGCAGGGACTTATAGCGGTTTTTCTTTGACAAATACAGGTTGTATAGCAAGCGATGCTACCAATAAAATTTTGACACACCCAACCGCCCCAACCGCAACGGCAAGCAGTAATTCTGCTATTTGTGAAGGTAACCAATTAAATTTATTGGGCGGAGGCGTTGGCACATATTCGTGGACGGGCGTTAATGGATTCTCTTCAACCGACCAAAATCCAAGTATTCCAAATGCAAGTATTTTAGCAGCAGGAACTTACAAGATTACGGTAACAAATGCGAATGGTTGTACGGCTACGGCGACAACTTCGGTCGTAATCAATACTTTACCAACCGCAACGGCAAGGAATAACTCACCCATTTGTTCAGAATCAACTTTAATCCTCACAGGTGGAGGTGTTGGAACATACGCATGGGCAGGACCAAGTGGATATGCTTCCACTCAACAAAGCCCAAGCATTCCATCAGCAACGGCTTCTATGTCAGGTACTTACACAATTACCGTTACGAATGTAAGTGGTTGTACAAGTACCGCAACGACATCAGTAACGGTCAATCCTGTGGTTAATCCTCCTATTCCGCAAGCCAATACCCAAATCATATTTGGGGGAAGTGTTACGCTGACAGCAACTGGATGTTCGGGTATAAATGATGTCTTGAAATGGTATAAGTCTTTTGATAATTTATTAGCGGTAATGCCAGCTTCGCCTACGGCTACAACAAATTATTTCGCCCAATGTGAAACAACGCTGAACGGAATTACGTGTATTTCTGGCAATTCAACGGATGTAACCGTAACGGTCTTACAACCATTGCCACCAGTAGCCTCAGGAGCCACAATATGTATAGGAGGTAGCGTAACGCTTACTGCCACGGGTTGTTCAGGTAGCACAGGAACATTCGTCTTAAAATGGTATCAAAATGCAGATGATGCTTTGGTAACAATGCCTGTAAGTGCAACAACCAACACGGATTATTATGCCAAATGTGAACAAATCTTTAATTCGGTAACTGCAGTCAGTGGAAAATCCAATGTTGTAACGGTAACAGTACTGAATCCATTAGTTCCAGTAGCCACGGGAGGAATCATTTATAGTGGTAACTCCATCACGCTCACTGCTACGGGCTGTACAGGGGTAGGTTTTGCGATAAAATGGTATCAAACTGCTGATAATTTGTTAGTTACAATGCCCGTTTCGCCAGCAGTAACCACTCAGTATTATGCCAAATGTGAACAAACGGCAAATTCAGTAACGTGTACGAGCGTAAAAAGTAATGATGTAACGGTAACGGTAGTAAAGCGAATCTTTGTAGATATTACCAAAATAGCCGCACCAATTCAAAACGGAAATTCATGGGCAACGGCTTACGGAAATCTCCAAACGGGATTATTAGCGGCTGCGGCAGTAGTAGTTTCTGCCCCTGCCGAAGTTTGGGTAGCCCAAGGCACGTATAAACCCACAAATACCACCACCCGAACCATTTATTTCAATATACCAAGTAGTGTGAAAGTTTACGGTGGTTTTGCAGGAACGGAAGATGCTTTGAATGATAGAAATTTCAGAACCAACACTACTATTCTGAGTGCAGACATTGGAACGGTTAATCTGGCATCTGATAATTCTTATCACGTTGTAACCTTTGAAGGCAGTAGCAATACCACGGTTTTAGATGGCTTCACCATCACGGGCGGTTATGCCAATTTCGATTCTAAAAGAGTGGTAAATGCTCCCGTAGCGGCTCCGCCTACAACTACTACCATAGAAACAGGAGGTGGAATAGTGGTTCAAAATGCGGGTTCACCAATGATTGCCAATTGTACGATTGTCAATAATGCTGCCGTAACGGGCGGAGGTATTTATGTCAGCGATGCGAGTATTCCCAAGATTGTTGCTTGTAAAATCATGTCCAATCAAGCAACTTTTGGAGCGGGGGTTTATTTCCAAGACGGCAGTAATGGCAGTATCAACAATACCTTAATTTCGGGCAATAGAGGAATTGGAGCGGTTTACAACAATACCTCAAACCCAACAATTACCAATTGTACTTTTGCTGGTAACGGAGGTTACAACGGAGGAATCTTTAATTCAGCGAGTCAGCCAGTTGTAAAAAATTCTATAATCTGGAATAACTCAACGCCCTTCAATGATACTCAATCTATCATTACATATTCCACTATTCAAGGGGGATACGCAGGTACAGGCAATTTGAATTTTGACCCAAAATTTGTTAGCCCTGTTCCCGATGGATTATCACCAACCTTGAACGGAGACTATCATTTGCAAGCCTCATCATTGGCAATTGACAGAGGAGATAACTCTGGTATTATCTTGACAGATAGGGATTTAGACGGGAATTTGAGAAGATTCAACGGCGGTACAGTGGATATGGGAGCGTATGAATTTCAAGGTGCGGCAACATCAAATATTGTCATATCTGCCCAAACGGGCGATTGGGAAATTAACTCAACGTGGGTAGGATTCAAAGTTCCAGCTTTGGGGGATGTAGTAATCATTGATGCGAATCATATCGTAACTATCAACGCAACAGGCATTGCCAAGAGTATTGAATATCGAGGAACGGGACAAATAAAATTCAAAACGACAGCAGCTAAATTGAATATCGGATTTTAAGAATGCTCACAACTACCTCATATATAAACATCAAAGAAATGCAAAATAGTCCCTATTTTTTACTTCCGAATAAGCATAGGAAATTTGAAAAAATTCCCTATTCGGAAATTCTATATTTAGAGGGTAATATCAATTATACCCTCATTCATTTGAAAGGCGGACAAGTAAAACTGTCGCCAAGAACCTTGTTGTTTCATATAAACAACTCTTTGAATGAATCTTTTGTCAGAATTCATCGTGCTTTTTGTGTAAATAAAGAACATATTCAAAATTATGATGATAAGGTAAATGCTAATGTGTTATTATTAAAAAGTGGAGTACAATTAACGGTTTCACGGAGAAAAAGACACGCTTTGTTGGAAGAATAACTTTTCTTAATAATTCTTAAAAAGGTCAGACAATTTTAGTTGTCTGACCTTTTTGTTTGAAAACCTCCCTCAAACCTAAATTCTATCCTTATTTTTTACAAAATTACAAGACCAATTTACCAAACAGCCCAATCACAATTGTAAGAAACCCATAGATTATTTACCTTTAACAATAATTTAATTTTTATCAAAAACTTTTACAAAATGCAAAGACTAACCGTAGCGGGCCGATTACTTATCACCGCCCTTGTTTTAGGACTTATTTATTTTGGGTTCACCATGTTTGGTGGCAAAGAAGCTCTCAAAAAATTAGCTCCCGAAACCAAAACAGAAGTAAATACTGCAACTTCGGGTGCCGATAATGCTTCAAATCCAGCTGAACCAAGCAGCTCAGCCACAGATTCGCAATCATCTTCTTCGGCTTCCGATGGTGGGCAAAAACCTACTTTTAATTATACTCCTCCCGGACCCGTTGCAGGTAAATTGAAGGGTGTTGTTGAATTAGGGGCTTCTGGTTTTAATTCATTTATTATCAGAATTGATGCCGATAAAAACTGGAAACAAGAAAAAGCCGAGTTTGGAAACAGTTTGGTCATGGAAAATATGGCTTCGGATGATGACATCAGAATTGGCTTGAAAAAGTATATTGGTGGAATGTTGGATTATGGCGTAAGTGGGCGTGATATTCACTTCGTAGTAAGTTCAGGAGCTTTAAAATCTGAGGGAACGCAAAAGATTATTAGCGTATTAAAATCTTTAAAATACTTCGTGAATACAGTTACGCCTGAGAAAGAAGGTCAATTAGGTTTGAAATGTGTTCAACCTGCCAAGTTTGCCGATAATTCTTTTGTAGCGGATATTGGCTCAGGAAATACTAAAATCTCTTGGAAAGAAGGTACTAAAATTTCTTCCGTAGAAACTTATGGAGCAAAATATTTCGAGAAAGGCACTACTGATGAAACCGTTGCAACGGAAGTACAAGCCAAAGCAAAACAAATTCCTTCAGAAAAACGTGATTTATGTTTTATTATAGGAGGCGTGCCGTTTGAATTAGCAAAAAAGGTGCGTAATGGCAAAGAGCGTTATACTGTTATTGATGCTCCATCAGCCTATAAATTGGATAATGCCAAATCAAAAGCAGGTTTAAATATTTACAAAAACATCGCTGAAACAACAGGATGTAAACAATTTGTATTTGATTGGGATGCCAATTTTACGATTGGATTTTTATTGGATTTGCCTTGAAATGATTGAGCATTAAATGGTAGAATAGAAAAGAGGTAAACATAATTTGCTCATTATGTTCAATTTGTGTGAATGTCATTAGTCTTTACGAATATAAAACCCAAAAAGCGGCTCAGATTATTCTGAACCGCTTTTTGGGTTAAAGTTTATTCTCTAAAAATCTATACTAATTCACTAAACATTTTAGATATTGAAACTGCATAACCACTGGGTTTCGAGATAAATACATTTTTCTTCCGATTCGTTTTCTCACTTTTCTGATAATCCACAAACGCCTCATACACATTGCTAATCACTAAAATTGCCACTGTTGGCAATACCACAATCCACCAATTAAAATAATAATTTCGGACAGACTCAAACATAAAATTACACGCCGTCAGAAACATTCCAATGGGAGATGTGTAATACAGCGAATTCAAAAATCCACTCATGGGCAAATTTTGATTTTTCCTTACAGAGGTACGCACGGTATTCATAATTGATTCATTATTTTATGGGTATGTTAAATTTAGATATTGGTAAGCTTCACTCATTTTGTGTTATTTAGGAAAACAAACATAACAGATAAAATATTAATAATCAATACCTTATACTAAATTTCAATAACCATTTAATCAAAGACAATGCCATGTTTTTTGATAAAACAAATTTCTATTAATGCTTGACTATCAGTTATTTAACGCATAATTTTATAGGACTTAATTTTCAAAAAACAATATCACATCACTTTTTGGCGTTATAATTGGGTATGTATAATCCTATGAAAGCTTTACTGTATATTATTTTATGGTCTTCCAGTATGTCGGCTTTAGCACAAATTCCTTTGCTACCGCTGGCGAGTACTCGTGAGAGTGTCAAAAAAGAAGATTCAATCCTTGATAATCAGGATGTTAAGTGTTTGCCTTTGTTTGGAAGTAAGAAAAAAGCTGAAGAACAACTACTGAATGCCACGGAGTTTTTGATGCGATGCGATAAAAGCTTCAAAGACCGAATTGATGCCAGTAAATTCTTTGCAGAACGTGGTTGGGAATACCTCAACGAAGGACTTTTAGATACCGCAACCTATCGTTTCAATCTCTGTTTTCTCTTAAATCAAGATAATGTTGATGCTTATTGGGGCTTAGGTTCAATCTGTTATCAGAAAGGAAATTATGAAGAATCTACCAAATTATTAAGAAAAGGATTAGAGCTTTCTCCTGATAATACTACCTTGATGATTGACGTTGCTACCGTACAACTGGCTTGTTATAAAGAAAAACGAAATTGTGATGATATAGATGATGCCCTTAGATTATTAGAAAAGTCACTCCAAAAAGACCCCACAAATGCCAATGGCTGGTTGAAATATTCCATTGCCGAATTTCAATTAGAACATTACGAAAAGGCTTGGGACTATTTTCATAAATGTAGATTATTAGATTCCTCATTTATAGACACAACCTTTGTATCAGAATTATTAGCAAAACAGCCCGACCCTATAGGAATATTTAAGTAAACAAAAAAGCCTCTGAAAACACATTCAGAGGCTTTTTAATCACCCTACACTAAATTATTCTTTTTAATTATGTTTTTCCGAAACCTGAGCTAATTCTACCTCAGAAGCATATTTCACTACTTCCCCCAATACAATCACCGCAGGATTCGTTAAATTATTTTCTTGGGCAATAGTTTTCAAGTTTTTTGCCAATCCAATACCTACTTTTTGTTTGTCGGTTGTTCCGTTTTGGATGATGGCTACGGGTAAATTTTCTTTACCTAAGCGTTTACAAATATCAGCGATTTCTTCCAATTTACTCATGCCCATCAGCACTACAATGGTAGCAGTTGTTTGTAAAGCCATTGCTAAGTCCTGTGATAATGAACCGTCCGTTTTTGTGCCTGTAATTACCCAAAAACTTTCACTTATTCCTCTGGTAGTCAACGGAATACCTGAATAGCCTGCCGCCGCAACTGAAGATGATATACCTGGAACATAAGCGGTTTCTAAGCCAAAATTTTTGGCATATTCAATTTCTTCCATACCACGCCCAAAGATGAATG
>JANPGQ010000314.1:0-3589 GCA_031423975.1 Cytophagales bacterium
GATTACGTTCATTGCCAATACCATTTACAAAGAAAATTATGCTACGCACGCCACCCGAAAATCATGGCAATCCATTGATAATCAGATGATTTTACGATATGAATGGCTGAATAAATCTCATTGGAATTATTTGGAAGTCACGGCGAAAAATGAAAAGAATTCAATTTCGCCCAACACCGAAGCCGAATTTATTACGGAGCATTATTGGGGCTACGCTCATTCAAAAGAGAATCTAACGATGGAATATGAAGTAGTGCATCCAAAATGGCAAATCCAAGAAGTAATTGATTACAAAATTGAAGCAGATTTTGTGGATTTATACGGAAGTGAATTTTCATTTTTAGAAAATGCCAAACCAAGTTCAGTTTTTTTAGCCGATGGTTCTGAGGTTTCAATTTTAAAAGGAAAAAGAATTTTGTAAAGTAGATAGTTAACTAAGAAGGTATTTAAAATTTGTAAATATTTAAAAATGAATAAGTTACGGGAATAAAATTTAAGCTCTTTTCGAAATCCCGCTGTTTGAGCCGTAGGCGAGTTTCGGGATTTCTTGACTTTCTTTTGTTACTTTTCTTGTGTCAAGACAAGAAAAGTAAGCAGTAGCGAAAGGGAATTTTGTTATTGCGAAACAAGCCAAATAAAATTTTCAAACATATTCTAATTAATTGCATTTTGCCCACAAATTTGCTGATTAAACTGAAAACTCATACCAACCCATGAAAACACTCAAACTACTTTCCCTCCTACTTTCTTTTGCCATAACCTCTTACGCACAACCCAAAATAGTAAGAGACATCAAGTACGCTACTACGCCCGAAAAGGAACTTTTACTAGACTTGTATATGCCCACCAACGCCATAAACCCTGCCTTAATGGTGTGGATTCACGGGGGTGCATGGAGCGGAGGAAGCAAAGAAAACCCTCCTACCGAGTTTGTTGAGCATGGTTTTGCTTTGGCAAGCATCAATTATCGGTTGAGTGGTGAGGCAAAATTCCCCGCCCAAATTCACGATATTAAAGCTGCCATCAGATTTTTGAGAGCTAATGCCAAAAAATACGGATTTGACGCCGACAAAATCATCATCTGGGGTTCTTCGGCGGGTGGACATTTAGCGGCTTTGGCAGGCGTAACCAACGGGAATACAGATTTAGAAGGCAATTTGGGCGAAAACCTTCAAACGAGTTCAAAAGTTCAAGCTATTTTAGATTATTATGGTCCCACAAATCTCACTACCATCTTAAAGCAATCTACGCCTCACGGGCTTAATGTTCGCACGCCAGCGTTGGAATTATTGTTTGGCAAACCCGCAAAAGATGCAACTTCCGAACTAAATATAGCAAGTCCCGTTTTTCACATTGATAAAAATGACCCACCACTTTTTATTTGTCACGGCGACCAAGATATTCAAGTGCCCATCAATCAGTCAGTTGAACTTTATGGAAAATATAAACAAGCAGGATTGAAAATAGAAATGGAATTTATATACGGGGCAGGTCATGGTGGCAAAGAGTACACCAACCCAGTTTTGATTGAGCAAGTTTTAAAGTTTTTGAAGAATAATCTATAATTCATTTCAGAAACTGTTAAATTGAGTTTGATTATAATATTATCCAAGTTGGTTGGCACAAAAATTTTATAGTAATAATCCAATAAAATAATAAACATTCATCCATTTTTTCAAAACTCCAAAAACTAAATCATGAACAACAAAACCACCACTGCCCAAAACGTAGGTCGTATCATTCTTGGGCTTTTCTTGATGCTTGCAGGCACCGGTCATCTTACTTTTCAGCGGGTTGAATTTACGGCTCAAGTACCGCCTTGGTTGCCTTTTAGTCCAGATTTTGTGGTGTTGGCATCGGGTGTTGTCGAGATTTTATTGGGAGCTTCTTTGCTCTTTTTATCTAAACAACGTACTACAGTAGGTTGGGTGGTAGCCATATTTTTTGTCTTGGTTTTCCCAGGCAATATTGCCCAATTAATGGAACATCGTGATGCCTTTGGTTTAGATACCGACCTCAAACGTTGGCTAAGATTACCAATGCAACCCGCACTTATCTTCTTGGCATTATGGTCAACGGGGGCTTGGAGTAAATGGAGAGATAAAGCTTAAAACTTTATTTTAAAAAATAAACCTAAAATTAAAAGCTCCATCTCCAAACAAACTTGCTCCACTATAAAAATCTAAAAATGGTTTTACATCAATACCAATGTTGATGGGAGCATTTTTGAATTTATAATCTAAACCGATAATACCATCTACACCCACAATCGTTGAATTATTATCGTAATAGATTACTCTTTTTTTATTGTAAAAATAATAGCCATCTTCTCTAAAAAACCCTACGTGTCCCCCAATTCCGTAGAACCAATTTAAGCCAGAGGCGCCACTAATAGGGACAAATTTTTCGTATAAACCTGTTACTAAAATGGCATTATGTCCTGCACTCAATATTCCTTCGATGGCGGTTTTTGAGTTAGTGAAATGCCTAACAGTGAGACCATTAGTCTGCCCGCCAAATCTAAAACCAATAGCAGTTTTATAGCTTTGGGCAGTTGTTGCAAATGATAATATTGATAACAATACAATATTTAAAGTGTGTTTTCTTAATCTTTTCATGGTGATTTTTAATTTGTTATATAATTTTCAAACGCTTAATTTGTAAAAAGGTATTAAGGACTTAGTAAACGGTCATGCCATTATGGGAGGTAAGGCTCAATATTTTAAAAAATTATCCTAAACCCCAATCTTCCCAACATGAAAATTGTCTTTCTTGATGCTTACACACTTAATTCCCTCAACGATTTAGATTTATCAGTCTTCGATACCCTCGGTGAGGTAACGCTTTATGACCGTACAGATAAAGATGAAATTGCGGAAAGTGCCAAAGATGCCGACATCATATTGACGAATAAATGCCCCTTAAACGCCCTTACAATCAGCGAGTTGCCCAATCTAAAATATATCGGTGTTGCGGCAACGGGTTATAATATTGTGGACATCGAAGCCGCTAAAAACCAGGGAATTGTGGTAACAAATGTGCGAGGCTATAGCTCAGCATCGGTGGCACAATTGGTATTTTCTTTGATATTGAGTTTCACAAACCGAGTAGCCGAACACGCCCAAAGCATCAATCAAACGTGGACTTCTTCGCCCGATTTTAGTTTTTATTATACGCCCCTAACGGAGTTAGAAGGCAAGACCTTAGGCATTATTGGTTTGGGAGATATTGGTAAAAAAGTAGCCAATATTGGATTAGGTTTTGGCATGAAAATCTTAGCGACCAAACGCAATCCATCTACGGGTGGCATGGCAGACGTAGAGATTTGTTCGAAAGAAAAACTCTTGCAAGAAAGCGATTTCGTAACGCTACATTGCCCTTTAACTGCTGATAACCAAGAATTTATCAATAAATCATCTTTGGCTTTGATGAAATCTTCTGCCATTCTGATTAACACTTCTCGGGGTGGGTTGATCAACGAAAGTGATTTGGCAGAAGCCCTCAACGACCACACAATTGCTGGGGCGGGTTTAGACGTACTTTCCGTAGAACCACCTACAAAAGATAACCCATTACTTACTGCCAGCAA
>JANPGQ010000315.1:0-5165 GCA_031423975.1 Cytophagales bacterium
GTACTTTTTGGTCAATTAAAAAATCGCTAATTAATTTCTTTTTATTCATCCCCAAAGGACAAAACCAATCGCCTTCCTTCCACTTGCGGAGTTGCAAAGGAAAACGAACTTTATCAGCATCCAAACAAGCAATTTTTCGGGCAGTTGGCACAACAAATTCTTCGGTTCTTTCAAAAGATTGGCCAATAATTAGCTTTAAATTATCAATTATCAATTCTTCATTATCAATTGTAATCACCTGACTAACAAACGATTGCAAACTCTTTGGCGTAATCACCAACTCAGTGCGGTCTTTCACAAGCGTATGCGTGGGCGACAAAAATATTTTGCCTGATTCTTTATCAAAAGCCTCAAAAATGTCTTGACTTTGTTGGTAAGTAAAATGATAAGGTTTCAACAATTCCGACAATTTTATCACGGGTTGCGAAAGCGTTTGGATAGCCTTATAATTCACAAAAACCGCCTGAGCATCAGCCCACGTGATTTGCTTGCGAAGCATCTCAATTTCTTGCTCAAAAATATCTTCTACCGCCGCAATCCGTTCAACCGTGTGGCTCATGGAATTCTCCAAATTCGGATTGATTTGCTTCAACAAAGGCACCACTTCATTCCGAATCAAATTTCGCTGATATTTATTGGATTCATTGGAAGAATCTTCTCGCCAAATCACTTGGTTTTCAACTACATAGTCAAAAATTGTTTCTTTTTCAGCAAATAAAAGTGGACGAATAATATGCCCATTTTTTATCCTAATTCCGTGCAATCCTGCAATGCCTGTGCCTTTCGTGAGGTTCAATAAAACCGTTTCCAACACATCATTCTGATGGTGTGCTGTAGCGATATAATCACAATTTTGTTCCTTTCTGATTTTTTCAAACCACTCGTATCTCAAAATTCGAGCCGCCATTTGGATAGAAATCTTTTCAGTTTCGGCAAAATCTGCCGTCTGAAAAGTCGTTACCATAAAAGGTACTTTGTATTTGATGGAAAGTTTTTTGACAAACATTTCATCTTCATTAGATTCTTCGCCCCGAAGCCCAAAATTGCAATGGGCAATCACAAAATTGATTTTTGCCTTACTGAAAAGGTCACACATCACCACCGAATCCATGCCTCCGCTTACGGCTAAAAGCACTTTTTGAGAAGGTTGGATAAGATTATGTTTGTTAATAAAACTTAAAAACTGGTCAAGCATGGTATTATTTTGGTAATTTTGCCGTAAATATAATTATGAAATATCTCACAAAAATACGTCAAATATTAGCAAAATGGGGAACATTGTCTGAATTTGGATTAGTCAGATTTATGGATTTTAGGATTTCTATGAAATATCATCCTGAAATCCATAAATCCAATGAATCCAAATTCAGACTAAATGTCGCCAGACAATTATTGGTTCTCTTATTTCTCTGTTCCCTAAAATCAAACGCCCAAGTACCCACAACGCAACCCATGAATCCCAACCAGGTGGAAATTATTAAGGCGGATAGTTTGGTGGGTATTAATCAAGGTATTTTCCAACAACGAAAACTGATTGGCAACGTAGTTCTCCGACAAGCTACCACATTGGTTTACTGCAACTTAGCTGTCTTAAACGAAACCACTAACATCTTGGAAGCCTACGGAAAAGTAAAAATTATCCAAGCCGATACCGTAACCATCACGGGCGATACTGCCTATTATTTTGGCAATGAAAGAAAAGCAAAAATCAACGGGCGAGTGAAATTGGATGATAAAACGGTTGTGATTACGACTAACAAACTGGATTATGACTTGAATTCGAGCGTGGCGTATTATAACACAAACGGGAAGGTTGTGGACAAAAAAAGCACGCTCACCAGTAAGGAGGCGTATTATAACACCACTACGAAACAGGTAAATTTTAAAACTAACGTAAAGGTTATTGACAAAGAGGGAAATCTGACCGCCGATTCTCTGCGGTATAATATGCTATCGAAAGAGGCGTATTTCATTGCCCCAACCTTAATCATTAATAACAAAGACACTACTTACGCCAACACGGGTAGTCAGTACAATACGCTCACAAAGATTTCAAACCTCAAAGGGCGTTCAACCGTCAAGACCGAAGACTATATCATGACTGCCGACACCATGATTTATGACCCTCCCACCGAAATTGGGATAGCCAATGGTAATATATTGTTTATTTCTAAAAAAGACAAAGCCATCTTGACAGGCGACAAAGGACGATATTCTAAGAAAAATGGCTATACACGGGTATTTGGACACGCTTTGTTGAAAAATATTTTTGAGAATGACACACTTTTTATCAATGCCGATACCCTAATTTCATTAGACAATAAAGAAACGAAAGTAAAGAAAATGTACGCTTATAAAAAAGTGCAAATTTATAAGTCTGACATGGCAGGGCGATGCGATTCTTTGAGTTATAACGTTTCTGATTCTACCATTTATTTTTACCAGAAACCAATCCTGTGGAATAATAAAAACCAGTCAGAAGCAGATTCTATCAATGTTTTACTCAAACATAATAAAATAAAATTGATGAATTTAAAAGGAAAATCCTTTGTCATTTCCATTGATACACTCATCAATTATAACCAAATAAAAGGGCGAAAAATGCAGGTAATGTTTACCGATAGTGCCAAAATGGAAAAAGTAATTGTGGAAGGAAACGGCGAAAGTATCTACTACGCCATTGACGAAAAAAATACCGTTACGGGCATGAACCGTGTACAATGTGGGAAAATGAACTTAAATTTTGCCAAAAGTAGAGTTAGTAGAATTACGTTTATTGGCAAGCCCGATGGCAGATTTATTCCCCCTAAAGAGATTAAAGCTGATGATAAAGAGTTGGATGGATTCCGTTGGCGACTCAATGAACGACCTACCAAAGAGTCCATTATTAAGGCAGTTACGCCTGTTTTAGAAGTAAAAATTAAACCTGTCAACAGGGATTCTATCATAGTAAAGAAGGTGGAAAATACTATAAAAAAAGTTCCATTAAATAAGTTGAAGAAAAAAACCAAGCCTAAACTTTGAAAATTGAATATTTTTAATATATTTTTGTTCGATATTTAGTTTTTAAGTCTTTGAAAATCAGTAGTTTTACTATAAATAATCCTTGTTTATAAAGATTATCCAAAAATAATTAACATTTTTTAAGAATCCATAGTGCAACCTTTTGCGTAATTTTAGAGTCTTATCATTAGAAACGAAGGACAAAAAAGGCTTGCACGGTTTTTGTAGAAGTAACATAAACGCTTTTAGTCCTAAGAAAAGCATAAAATAAAAATATTTGAGCATAACATTTACAATGAAATGAAATCTATACTAAAAAATTCGCTGGTGTTATTTGTGCTGACCGCCCTTTTGTCAGGCATAAATACATTTGCCCAAACTGATACCAATCGAAACAAAAGTCGTTTGGATATAAAACCGAAAAACAAAACTTCGGTCTCTTCTTCTTTATTGTTTAAGAAGAATTCATTTTCGCTTTTCCAAGCTCCGTTTTTGGCATTAGATAGAAATATCAATTACCAACGTTCAGCGTATATTAATCAATATTTTACCAACTCATTTTTATTACAAAGTGTTAAAAATCAAGCGGTTAAAAGTGAAATAGTTGTTCCTCAGCCAGTTGTTGCGGTAGTTGAAACTAAGAATGATGAATTTATTAATACAGAAGATAGATTATTTTCAAGTGATAAATTGACCGTTTCAAACATTTATCCAAACCCTGCCGATGACCACGCTGATATAGATTACGTGATTTCTTCGCAAGTGGGTGAGGCAAAAATTACTTTTTATAATGTGTTGGGTAGTGAAATGAAGGAAGAGGTTTTGGAAAAAGACCAACGCAAAGTAAGAATCTCAACGAAAGAATGGAACAATGGAATTTACTTATATCAACTTTCATCTGATGGTAAGTCCTTGGTAACAAAGAAGTTATTAGTCAGACATCAATAATATTTGTGGAAATTTTTCCTCAGTTTTATTAGAAATATTTGATTTGCAAAATTGTATTTAGAAGCTATGTCTCAAAAAGATGTAGCTTTTTTTATAATCCCCAACCATGAAAAACATTCTAATTCTCTCTTTATTCTTTTTCAAAATCTCCGTTTTCGGACAAATAAATCCTACTGAAAAAACCGTTGAAACTCGGTTTAATCTGCCCACAAATTATCAGCGTTTGGGCGTTGAGAAAAACTCTTTTGGAGAATATCTACGTAATTTTTCCTTGAAAAATGACAAAGCCAAAGTCTATTTTTATAATGGCGAAGAGAAAATAAATTCACAACAAGTAGCCGTTTTGGATATTGACCGAGGCACAAAAGACCTCCAACAATGTGCCGATGCCGTGATGCGTTTGCGGGCGGAATATTTATTTACACAAAAGAGAATTCAAGAGATTTCTTTCAAAACTTTTGGCGGTGTAGCGATGAGTTATTCCAAATATAAACAAGGCTATCGTCTTAGTAATCAAGGATTTATCAAGACCAAAGGGCAAGATAATAGTCGTGAAGGATTTAGAAAATATTTGGATATGGTTTTTTCGTATGCGAACACTTATACGCTCGAAAAGGAGATGAAAACTGTAGCGAATTTGAAAGATTTACAGATTGGTGATGTATTTATAGTTTCTAATCCAAGTAGCTATGGACACGCTATGATTGTGATGGATGTAGCTGAAAATCAACAGAATAAGGATAAGGTTTTCCTTTTGGCTCAAAGTTATATGCCCGCCCAAGATATTCACATTGTCAAGAATCCCAAATGTGGAGCTTGGTATAGTTTGAAGGATTTGGATAGTCAATTATATACGCCTGAGTGGACATTTCCATTGTCGGCTTTGCATCGGTTTTAGAAAAAATGGAACACAGATGAGACTTGCCGTCCGCCTTGATTCTGCGAAGCACAGATTTACATGGATAAAATAAAAAAATCTGTGAAAATCTGTGTTACGAAGTATCTGCGTTATCTGTGTTCCAATATATTCGACAAAATCCAATAACTAATCCCTAATTCGCTTTCGGAGCTTTATAATTCATCGGTCTCCACGTATTGTTTTTAGAATTAATATCTGGAAAAACATGGTCTGGGTCAATCGTTACGGATTTTAATGGTAGATTAGTCGTTGATTTAAACGTCCAAGAACCTCCTCTTTGCCAAATTTCAATGGG
>JANPGQ010000316.1:0-9345 GCA_031423975.1 Cytophagales bacterium
AAAAAAAATTTTTCTCTAAAAATAGAATTTGGCATGAAGAATTTGCTAAGTATTTTTACTTAATTAAGTAGCGAATTGAATTGGGATTAGGAAAATAAGTGTGAAAAAACGGTTTGAACGAATTTGAAAAGTAGTAATTGCTTAAAAAAAATATGGATGTAGCTGTTGTAAAATCGCAATTTACTCTTCAAAGAATTAATTGAGCTAATATTTTTTATGGAAAGGAAGGTGAATTGGTATTAACTTCTAATTAAATTTTTTCGTTGTCTTCTTGAAATGGCTAATTTCGTGCCACCATTTAATAATAAATATTTGGGCGACTGAGGTTTATCATAACCTTCGATATGAATTTTATTGACACAGAAAGTACGGTGAATTCTGATGAAAGATTCGTCTAAATAATTGTTTACATGAAAAAGAAGGGTTTGGGCTGAAAGTCTTACCTCACCATCCTTTAAATGAATGATGGTATAGTTAAGGTTTGCTTCCAAATAAACAATCTCAGAAAGTGGTATTTTTTCGGACTTACGATACTTATTGGGCAAAGTTAGGAAAGTAGTTTTTAACATTGTGGTATCTGTGCGTTAATTTCTGAAAAAAGCCCTACGAATTCCCAAATTGTATTTTAAGAAAACGTAGGAGTAATTGCGGCGGGAGTTTTAGTGCGTTAGGGATTTTTAAAAGGACGTTGTTTATAATATCTGTATGATACAAATGTAGAAATAAATGTAACTAAATCGCCTAAGGTAAGAAAGGGAAATTGAAAAAGGCTTAATTTGAAATTAATTTAAAATTTAAAGATAATGTATTGATTTGCAAGTATTTAAGATATTTTTTTGTGAATAAATATAACTTTGGATGAAGCTGTTTTTATTGATAATTGTCAATCTTTATTTTTCCATAACGAAACAATATTTTTTGTTTATTCTTTCTTCCCTCTCAACCTACTCAATGTTTCGAGTGTAATCCCCAAAAAAGAGGCAATGTATTTAACAGGAACTCGGTTGGATAGATGTCCATATTGTTTCAAAAAAAGTTGATATTTTTGGTCTGCATTTTTTAATCTTGCTATATAAGCACGATGTTCGGCGTGCATATAATAGATTTCGGTCAGCTTGCGGACGGTTATATTGAAGGAAGGAAATTTGATGTATAGTTTTTCTAAGTCGTTATGGCTCAATGCGATAAGTTCGCAATCTTCAATGGCGTGAATATTTTCGTTGGTGGGTATCTGCAAAATAAAGCTACTGATGGCTGAAACCA
Source organism: Cytophagales bacterium (assembly GCA_031423975.1). GTDB lineage: Bacteria > Bacteroidota > Bacteroidia > Cytophagales > Spirosomataceae > Arcicella. Next base: position 1,264 of record JANPGQ010000316.1, read on the forward strand.
ATTCCCCATCAGCACTAATCCAAGTCGTGATTTCTCTTTCACTTTCTTTCACAAAACCCCGTAATACACCCTTGCTCACGAAATACATATTTGTACAAATTTCACCCGCTTTCAAAAGTAATTTCCCTTTTTTAATGGTCTTGATATAAGTATTTTTGAGCAGGAACTGAGCAGCTCCCTCACTGATTGGATGTAAACGATTGGCTAAGGCAATGATTTGTGATGCCTCTTCGGGTGTGGTATGTTTTAGTGGTTTCACGAGATTGTCTTTTAGGAATAACAAGTTCTCGCAAATTAATAGATTTTATGAATTTAATTGAAATATACTTATATTTTCTACAACATTATCGTTAATTACATCCTCCAATCTGTGCCTTGAAGTAATTAACAGATTTTACTTCAAAAGGAGGGCTTAATGTGATAGCATTTCCCGCACCCATATTTACATTACTACCACTTTGGTTTACGCCATTTTGTAAATTGATGGTATTGCTTGATTGATATGTTCCCGAAGTAACAGTTCCCGAAAGATTAACATCGCCTACGCAAGGCACAAAAGGATTACTCCACCGAGCTTCGGTAGCTACGGTATTATCAGTAAATGTTTTCAGAAAAGCAACCATTGCCGCTTTTTGTGCGGTACTGAAGTTTAATCTGACAGGATTTCCTTGTGGAGTTTTTAAGGCATTTGAAAGCGTAGGATGATTTTGAATGCCACTATTATAATGCTCTACCACTTGTTCCAAAGTAGCAAAACGTCCGTCGTGCATATAGGGTGCGGTGAGTTCAATGTTTCTGAGGGTGGAAGTTTTGAATCGCCCTCTTAAATTGAGATTTTGGGGAAAAGTTTCGCCTGCTCCCAAGTCGCTAGTAGAAACGGCATCAATACCATTATTTTCTGGACCAGGATTTGAATTAACGAATGCTTCTGTGGTATGGCAGCCAACGCAACCCCCACCACCATTTGGAATCGGTTGTAAAAATAAATTTTTCCCTTGGTTTTCTTGTGCCGTAAAATTGGGGAAATTTGCTCCTTGATTTGCCACTTGCCCTCTGCCAATATCATATTTACTTTGATAACTTTCAATGCTTCTGATAAACTGTGCTAAAGCCTTTGAAACACGGTCGTTAGTTATGGAATTATCTCCAAAAGCGTTGATAAACAGTTGGTTATAATAAGGTTGCCCTGAAACTCTTTGCGATATTTGAGCAGATGTTAGCCCCATTTCAGTAGCATCTTGCATCGGAATTAATACTTGATTTTCTAAAGTTGCCGCTCTTTCATCCCAAAAAAAACGACCTCTTTGATAATATTTGGCATCAATGATTGTCATGGCATGTCGGCGAGTTGTACCTCCTGCAAAGCCAACACTTAACGTTCTTGAATCGCTAAAACCATTTGCTTGCACATGACAAGATGCACAGGCAATAGTTCGGTTTATACTCAGATTTTTGTCATAAAAAAGCACACGTCCCAAAGTTGCCCCATTATTAGTGATTGGATTGTCGGTAGGGGTATTGTCGAGTGCCGTAACAGAAGTTGGTGGTCCTCCGCCAGCGTTGGTTGTAAAGTAGGTTGGCAAAGTAATCGCATAATTATAGGGAGTATCTGGCAAATTGAGGTAGTCTGAAACAACAGCTTGCTTGGCAGCTATGGTAAGTAATAAAAATAGAATGGCGATTAAAGATTTTTTAGTGGTCATTTCTTAGTGGTTTTGTATGTATTGAAATCATTATTTCCCTTGATACGTTCCGGTAGTTACTTTGCCATCCGTACCAGTGAAGATAAATGTATATTTCTTAGCATTATCCCAACTATAACTAATAGAGGCTTTTTTACTACTTACGGTATATTCTAAATTATAAGAATTTGTACCCGTTGAGGCAAAAGTAGTAATAATAGCTCCATTAAGCGGACTTCCTGCGGGACGAATTGGAGTTGTTAGAGCCTGTGGTAAAATCTGGTTTTCGGGGGCGGTAGTATTGGGGTCGAGCGAAACTTTTCCTCGCATCGAGCCTATCATGTAGGGATATGTGAGGTTGCCATGATAGTGATACACACCCGTGCCAATAGAATGCCCATGATAAGCGTCGAGCGTTTGCATCGTTGTTCCATCAGCTTCTTTTGAACCATAAACTGCATAACCATCCAATGCCCAAGCGATGGGTTTATTATTCATTTGTGATTCTAAATGTAAGGGAGGAATATGATAATGATAGTCATCGGCTTTTCCGCAATGTCCGCCCCATTGGTCCAGTTCACCAATTACATAAGAATCCTCACCTCTATTATTCAAGGGATTAAAAATCGGAATTCCGTTGGCAGCAATGGCAATTGCCCCTTTCATAAAATTGGTTTTAGTACTCAAAGGACTTGTGGCTAATTCGGGTTTTAGCGGAATAGACCAAGCATTTGTTCCTGTGTAATTTTGCGGAATGGGTACTTGTTGTTGCCAGTTGGTGATGCCAACCATCATATTATGAGTAGGCAACCCATTTGATTCAATGTAATAATAGGTGTTATCCGAACGGGTTGTAACATTAGATTTGAAAACCGAATACGAAGCATCAAGCGTGGTTGGGTTGGTGGTAGTGGCTGTTGTACCACCAGTAGTAGTCGTTGTTGTGGCAGTATCAACTACTTCTGTTTTACAAGCATAAAATACACAAGCAAATGCTACAAAACTGTACCTTAAATAAGGCATAGGGTTTGACTTTCTTAGAAAAAATAAAATCAACCCTAAACCCAAAAAATAAATAAAAGTATAGTCAAAATTGCTTTTTTGAGGGAAAGAGGTGATTTTTTTATTAATATTCTCAATCTCCGCCATTCTTCTATTTACATAATTTTTATCCATCCAAGACAATTTATTTATCTCAAAAGATTGAACCATACCCTCTTTATTTTCAATAAAAACTTGCTCGTCTTTGGTAAATAAAAAATAGCCTTCGGTTGCCATTGTTTTATCTTGGAAATACCAAGTTTTACTGCTCATTTGATTATTTTTATGCTCGCCAACATGTGCCTGAGTGGACAAATATGAGCAAAATAGCATTACAATTAAAAGTATCTTTTTCATATTTCTGATTATGGTCTTGTATAGGTAATCGTTAAAGTTGAAGTACCTAATGTGGTTGATTTAATAGCATCTAACAAAACGTCCATTGTAGTAGCCGATGCAGTAGTTGAAATAACTGGTTCGGCAGACAGGGCATAAGCGGTTAAAATGTAGGTCTTAGCCCCTGGTCCTTGCGAGCATGGAGGAGTATAGATATTTTTGCCGTTTACGGTATTGATTCCGAACTTTCCAACGCCCGAAACATTGGCAGGAATACTCGTGGTAGCTAATGGAATATTGAAAAGTACCCAATAAACGTGTTTGCCACCTTCGGGCGGAATATGGTGCATCGTGATGGCAACGCTTTTTGTACCATCGGGCAAATTCTCCCAACTTATCGGAGGAGAGGTACTTGCTCCATCACAGGTATATTCTTTTGGAAGTGTCCCATTATCCGTAAAAGCGGTACTTTTGAATGTGAATGGAGTGTTAGTGGTAGCCAGAGCAGATATTGCTTCATCTTTTTTGCAAGATAGAAACACAAAAATCGAGGTGATGAAAAAGAGTTTTTTTGTCATGTTATTTTTTTGATGAAAAATTTATTATCTAAGTTTTTACTCAATTTTCTTTCTCAATAAAACCAAATTATCCAATAGTAAACTACTCGACCATATAAAACTGGCATCATTGCTTGAATTGTCGAAAATATCGGTGAAATTAGTATAGGCAGGTTTGTTATCAACTCCTACCACAGAATTGGTGAAAACAGTTGCGGCTTGCCAACTTGAATCGTCATAAGTGGTACTAAACCAATCACTTGGCAAAGCCCAATGTACGCCATAACTGGTTAATGCTCCTGATTGCGTAGAGCAACTGGTTGAAAGTCGATTTGAACCACTTTCGGTTAAACAGGCTAAGTCTGCTACGGGAGAAGTATAAAATGTTTGGGCTTTCCAATTATTGTTGGTAACGGCTATAATTTTATTGGTTACATCTTTAAATACTGCCACAAAACCACCATCACCAATTTTGGTATCATCTTCCGTTCCAACGCCCAAATGTTCTTCCCAATCAACGCATTTTACGGCTACTGTGAAGGGCTTTTTTGCTTTGAAACGAACGATATTTGAATTGAAATTGGTGTAAGGGACGGGGTCTTTACCAACTGGAATTCCATTTACGTACATTTCAAAATAGTTATCTGCAAAGATAAATACCGTATAAATATCGCCTGTTGCATCAATTGTTACAATATCACTTGTTCCCGACAAACCCGCTAATGCCGCAGCGGCATTGGCATAAGAATGACCCGAAATATAGCCATTATTCAAATCTGAAGCGGTTGGAAATGAGGGATTTGTAAAATTAACTTCGGCAGGGACAGTCCAAGTTTTGCTATCAGTAGAAGTTATCGTGCCTAAACCCGCTACTCGCATTCCTGATGGAAATAGATTGACAGTTGTAGTTTTTCCTACGCCTTGACTTACAGAACCAGTACCTTTATAACTACTCGTTGTTGTGGTGGTAGTTGTGGTAATATCTGTAGTTTTGCAAGCGGATGAAAAAATGGACAAGGCAATTAGGAGCAGGAGGGAGTTATTTTTCATGATTTCATTTTTCGTTTAAAAGAGTGTTTATATTATCTGTAATTCTTTCGATTTCATCAGAATTAGTGGCGTTATAAATCCCTCTAATTCTTGCATTTCGGTCAATCAATAACATGGCTTCTGTATGCAGGAAATCATTTGTTCCTTTGCTTAAACCCAATGTTTTCTCTGCAAAAAATGATTGTCGCCCCAATTCATAAATCGCTTCTTTCTGTCCCGTTAATAAATGCCATTGTTGTACATTTATGTTGTGCTTTTCTCCGTATTTTTTCAAGGTTTCTACAGAGTCAATCCAAGGAGTTACTGAAAAAGAGATTAATTTAAAATCCTTTTCTTGTTTGAATTTTTCTTGTAAAATGGTCAAATTATTGGTCATTTTTGGGCAAATACTTGGGCAAATGGTGAAGAAGAAATTTGCTACATAAATTTTGCCTTTCAAAGATTCTGAACTGTATAAATTCCCAGTTTGGTCACGAAAAGCAAAGGCTTTGATGGTATGAATTTGCTTGTACTTTGTACTTTCTTGTTCAATCCATTCAGCGGTAAAATTAGCGGTGTTATAAAATGGTAAGGATTCTTTTTTGCCTTGACAATTCGTTAAAATAATCATCAAAATAACCATCTCAATGCCCCGTTGGAATACAACTTTTAACTGTGATAACGCCATAAAGTTTTTGGTTTTTGATGGTATAATTTGAAATTAATAAATCCTTTTCGTCCCAAACCCGTTGAATACCTTCTTTTTTGCCAGATTGGTAATTACTTTCTTCTCTAATTTTTCCATTGGGAAAATAAACGATTTGTTTACCTTGGAATACATCATTTTCATAACTGAATAAGTACCTGAGTTGTCCATTGGGCCACCATTGCTTAAAAATACCTTCACGCTTTCCATCAATATAAATGCGTTCTAATAATTTTTCGCCTGAATTATACCAACCTTTGGCAATGCCTTGTTCTTTGCTATTTTCAATAGGTAATTGATAAACGATTTGATGGTCTTTCTCTTCTTGAATCATAAAACCAGTAAAAGGCTTTCCTTTGTAAATCCAACCCCGTTCAGTTTTTCTCAGAGTAGGGTCAAAATTTAGCACGCTAATTAGCTTATTGTTTTCTCGACAAGAGATGAACAAAATAAAGAGCATCAGGCAAATAAATTTGGTGATTTTTAAGGGATATTTAATCATGAAATTTATGGGGTTACCAAAAACTGCCCCATCATTCCTTCGTCTTCGTGGTTGGTGAAATGGCAATGAAACATATATGGATTTGTGGTACTGGCAAAATCATCAAACTTGGCAATTACTACCACACTTTCGCCCAGAGGAACATAAACGGTATCTTTCCAACCCGATTCATAAGAATTTACCGCACCTGAACTCCTCGAAATAATTTTGAACTGAACATCATGAATATGAAAAGCATGACCAAAAATATTGTTATTTACGATAGTCCATTTTTCAATAGCATTTAGTTTTACCGTAAAATTATTTTTCGTTTCGCCATAAGTATTATTGTCAAAAGTAAAGGCTGTACCACCTTGTCCACCCGTAATAGTTACAGTTCGGCTATTGGTAACATTTGCGGTTGTCCAGTAAGTATTGGTTGTTAATTTTGTTGGAAGAGCCGTTATAGCACCCGAAGTAGCCGCACCAATGTTGATGTGCAAAACGGTGAAATCTACATTATTGAGCAAACCACCATTGATAGGACCAGCATTGCCCGAAGGTGTAGTTGGATTTCCTTCTTGACCAGGAAAACCAAATTTTTGACCAGAATTATACGCCTTAAAATCTAAGGTTGAACCCACCGCATCATTGCCTAAATTTACTAATATTTCTACCCTTTCTCCAGGCATCATCACTACTCTGGTAACGGCAACGGGGGCGTCCAATAAACCATCATCATTAGTAATTACATAAAAACTACGGTTGTCGCTGAATCCAAAATTTAAGCCTCTTTGTATTTCGGCATTCAAAATTCTGAGCCTGACATATTGTTTTGGCAAGGTTACCTGTGCATTCAGAACGCCATTGGTTAGCATATAATCTCCATAATTATCAATCAAAAGTGTACGAGAAAATTGATTGCTTGATAAAAATCTTCTACTCGTAAAAACCAAAGGAATATCATCAGTACCATAAGTACGGGGCAAAGCCAAGGCAGATTCCGTAGGGTCTTTGATGATGATTAAACCACCCGCACCGTAAGTCAATTGGTCGTATGCTTTTTCGTGCAAATGCGGATGATACCAGTATAAACCAGCGTTATTTTTTACTTCAAAAAAAGGTTTCCAAGTAGTGCCAGCCTCAATCATTTGGTGCGGTCCTCCATCCATAATGGCAGGAATATGAAAGCCGTGCCAATGCGTAGTTGTTTGCTCTGAAAGGTTATTGGTTACATTCATTTGCACATTATCTCCTTTATTCATAATCAAGGTAGGTCCCCAAAACGATGCTCCATTGTAGCCATAAGTATTGGTGGCAGTTCCAGTTCTAAATTGCTTTGTTGATTTGCCCAAACTAAGATTAAAAGTAGAACCCGTTAGCGTTGGAGGAATCCAAAGGTCATTATATGTGCCTGAGGTTGTGGTGGTAGCTGTACCAGTAGTAGTACCCGTTGTGGTGGTTGTGGTAGGAGTAATAGTTTCTGTTACTTTACTACAAGCGATTAAAATAATTCCAAAGAATCCGAAGTAAAAGAGTGATTTTGTAAACATGGCTTTTAGTTTTGATGATATTTAAGGAAAACCGTATATGACACAATACGCACAAACCATATCTTTTGTTGGCTGTCAATTTGCACTTTCAGCCAATACCCTATACTTTTAAGTGAAATAGCTATATATTTTTGGGATTTATTTTTTCGGTAAAAAATATAGCTATGCTCATCATATTTTCAATACCTTGCACTATGAAAACATCAATAAGGTTCAATTTTCAGGTAATATTATGGGTGGGAATTTGGTTGCTTCTTTGGGTTTCAGAGAGGGGGGAGTCTGGTTTTATTAAAGAAAATGGCTTAACGTTCTTTTTTCAAATTTGCTTAATTGGCGGGATTATTTATTATGCAGTCCCTCAATTATTATTCAAAAAACAGCAATTTACATTCTCTTTATTAATAATTGTAGTTATTTTTATTTTTGCATTTCTATGCTCTAATTTTGACTCACCACCACAGCCACTACAATCGCATACTCAACAACTCATTAAAAAAAGACGTAACTCTCCTCCAAAGCCAATTGTGATTAATTTTTTATTTTTAAGTATAGCTTCATTAACTGCTATATTTATTGAAACGAACATTTTTGCTCAAAAGAAAGAGCAAGAAGCGATTTTGAATAAAAATGAAATGTTGCAAACGGAACTTAAATTGCTCAGATTTCAGATAAATCCACATTTTTTGTTCAATAATTT
>JANPGQ010000317.1:0-4875 GCA_031423975.1 Cytophagales bacterium
AAACTTGGCAGTTGGCATAGGAATCACTTCTGGACCTGCTACTATTTCGGGCAAACGCATTACGCTCTCGGGTACGGCTGGGCGAGTACGTGTAAATGCTTTTCAAGATGGAAATAGTAGTTTTTACGCCATCGCCAAAGCAGATTCATTTTGCGTAAATCCTTTAAAGCCAACTATTTCAGTAGTAAAAAAGACAGATTCCAATGGGGATTTCTGGGAATATACTTCCAGTGCTGCTACGGGCAACGTTTGGTACATCAATAATCAAATCATAGAGGATGCAAGAGGGAAAGTAAGTATTCAAGTGACGTCAGGGTCAAAATTTAACGTACAAGTGGTAACAACTGATGGCTGTGGAAGTGCCTTATCGGATACTCGCCAAGATGTTGCCTTAGTCAAACCCCTTGCTACCGACCCAGATTTGACAGCAAATGTAAGCGTTTCACCCAATCCATCAAGCAATGAAATCAAGATTGTTACGCCCAAAAATATCAAGATAGAATCAGCTACGATATCGGCATTATCAGGAGGTCAAGTGCTTGAAAAACAAGGAGATAAGTCAAATACAATGACCCTTGATATTCGTAATTTGAATCATGGAATGTATCTTTTACAGATAAAAACCAATGAGGGGGTAATTGGGAAGAAGATAATGAAAGAGTAAATATTCTTGTCGAATACGGAAGTAGTCCTTTTAAAGAACTACTTCCGTTATAAATCATTGTATATCAAATGCTTGTAAATCAATTTATAGCCTTTATTATAAAATTCTAACATCAAATTCTAAACTTTTTTCGTAAATTTCGGAATATTTCTTAACCCAGAACCAGATAAAATGAAAGTGAAACTTTACGGGTTTGTTGTCCTAATTGTTCTTATTTCAACCGCCGCTTACTTGCCCAACCATAATGATGATGATGATTTAATTGAGGTTTTCCATCGTATCAATGACGAAGTGCTTGCCAACAGTCGTGCTTACGAAACCCTCGGTGAAGCCTGCAAAACGATTGGACACCGCCTCACGGGTAGCACCAATGGCAAACGTGCCGAAGAATATTCGTACAATCTCTTGAAGTCTTATGGCATGAAAGACGTAAAATATCAGCCTTTCCAAACCGAAGCCTGGTCACGTGATACCGTTACCTTGGCAATTGCCCCGCACAAAAGCGATAATTTTCAAGATATAGAAGTAGTTTCATTGGCATTGACTCCCATTGAATCAAAAATTTCTTCCGAAATGATTGATGTTGGCAATGGTCTTGAGCCTGATTTTCAATTAGTTAAGGATAAATTGAAAGGCAAAATTGCTTTGGTAAATATCGGGCTCCTCCCTCCTATCAAAGGTACTCGCAACCTCCATCGTTCAGAAAAAACTGCTTTAGCCATTGAAAACGGAGCTATTGGGGTAATTTTCGTAAATACAGTAAAAGGCAATGTACTTTTGACTGGAACTGCCTCAGTTACAGGGAGTTTGATAGCGATTCCTGCCGTATGCGTATCGCTCGAAAGCGGGATGCAAATACGGGCATGGTTGAGTGAAGAGCCTACATTATTGGCAATGATTGACATGAAAAACAACAGCCGAATGATAAAATCTCGGAATGTTGTGGCAACTATCAAAGGTGATGATAAGAAATTTCGTAACGAAAAAATCATCATTGGTGGGCATCTTGATTCTTGGGATTTAGCTCAAGGGGCAATGGATAATGGCATTGGTTCGTTTTCTATTTTAGATATTGCTCGTACTTTTCAAGCCCTAAAATTGAAACCAAAACGTACTATTGAATTTGTGATGTTTATGGGTGAAGAGGAAGGATTGTTAGGTTCAAAAGCAATGATTGAAAGAAGTAAAAAGAATAATTCATTGGATAATGTAGTCTTTATGATGAACCTCGACATGGCAAATAACGTAAACGGTTTCAATACCGCAGGACGGACAGAAATGGTAGAATTATTTACCAAAATGGGCGAAACCATCAAGAAAATTGAGCCAAGTTTTAAAAACAACGTCATCAACCAAGCGGGCTTACACTCTGATCATCAGAGCTTTATGTTGGAAGGAATCCCAACGGCATCACCAATTGGGGGCATTGCACCCGAGGCATTGGGTTGTTATCATGCCAATTGTGATAAATTTAGTTTAGTCAAAAAAGATGAAATGATGAACACCGTTCGTTATACGGCTATGATGCTGTACGGGCTGGCAAATGTGGAACAAATCCCTGCCAAAAAGATGGATTTTTATTCAACCCGTGATTTTTTCATCAAGCAAAATCTTAGAAAAGAACTGGAACTTGGGCGTGAATGGCGTTGGGGAGATTCTAATTAATAGCGAATAATTAAAAAATAGTAGTTTAAAGCGTAGCGTTTATCCATAACGTTACGCTTTTTTAGTATTTTGAAAATGAAATAATTTTAAAACATTTCTCATACAATCATTTTACAAGGAAAATCGTTTATATATTTGATAATCTTAACATTTCACTGTTATTTGTGGCATTGAAAAATTGTCAGTCGGCAATCGGCTGTTTGCTATCAATATTAACAAAATAAATTAAAACAAAAAACAAAAGCTGAAAGCTGACCGCCGAAAGCTGATGGCTCAAAAAATATGCAAAAACTGCGTACTTATATACCGTTTCTATTGGCAATCACTATGTTAAGTGCTTGTAATTCTGCTTTGCAATCGTTCAAAAAAGGACAGAAAAAATTTGATAATGGCGAATACGAACTGGCTATCAAGGAGTTACAAAAGGCTTCTACGGCAGGTTATGAATTGGGCAAAACCAATTATTTGATTGCAGAATCTTATCGTCTCTCAAACCGTCCTGTTTTATCAGCAGATTATTACGAAAAAGCTCTTTCGGCAGGGAGTAAAGAAAACGATTTGCGGTATCATTTAGCCACTGCCCAAAAGATTCAGGGGAAATATAAAGAGGCTTCGGCAAATTTAGAAAAGTACCTTTCGGGCATTCCAAGCAAGGAATTCAAGAATAAAGCACAGACCGAAATTGACCTTTTGCCTGAAATAGAAGCATTGGCAAACAAAAAAACCTACATCGAATTGAAACCTATGAGTTTGAATTCGACAGGAACAGAATTTGCCCCTATTCCACAAGGTAACGAACTGATTTTCACGGCATCACGCAAGGATGTTATTTACAAAAACAATGGTTTACCGTATTTGGGGCTATATCGTGTACCCTTAAACACGCCCACCGAAACGGGAACACCAACTCTCTTTAGCCCAACTATTTTCAAGGACAATGCTAACGAAGGAACGCCGACGTTTTCCAAAGATGGTAAAATGATGGTTTTCGCTCGTGGGAATACGGGCAAACGTTCAGATGCCTCGCCCGATGTGGATTTATATTTATCTAAAAATATTGACGGCGTATGGTCAGAACCTGAATTGATTTCCGTTTCAGATTCTTTGGCTTGGGATGGTTGCCCTTCGTTTTCTGCCGATAATAAAACGCTTTATTTTGGCTCAAATCGTTCGGGCGGCAAAGGGGGCATTGATATTTATCGTGCCAATATCGACAATGCAGGGCGTTTTGGTAGAGCAATCAACATGGGTTCGGATATCAACACGGCTGGCGATGAGATGTTTCCTTATGTTTCGGCAGATGGAAAATTATACTTTTCGTCAGACGGACACGCTGGCATTGGAGGCTTGGATTTATTCACGGCAACCCGTGTTAATGGTGAAATTAAAGTAGAACATTTGGGTATTCCTCTCAACTCTCGCTTTGATGATTTTGGCTTGGTTGCCATTGATTCGACCAAAGGTTATTTTGCTTCAAACCGTGATTCGGGCAAAGGCGATGACGATATTTATTATTATGAAAACACTCAGCCAGGCAAAAAATACGAAATTCCACCCGTGGAAGTAGTAAAAGTTGAACCTCCAAAAAAGAAGACAATTCGTTATTTCTTAGCGGGAACTGTCACGAATGAAACCAATCAAACCCTTGATTCTGTGAAGGTTAGCATTTTGGAAAATACCTCTGGACAAGCCATCGAAGAAATATATACCCGCCCCGAAGGAACATTTGGCAAGGTGAAAATGGAGGAAGAAAAAAACTATACAATCGTTACCGAAAAACCTGGTTATTTTACCAAAAGAGAGCCTTTTACAATGGTCGGAAAATCCGTTCCCTTAGAAAAATTAACCAAAACTGAGACTGATACCATTTTTTATGCCAGTATAAAAATGGCGAAACCAGAGATTGGAAAAGAGATTACCAAAGAATTTAACATCGCTCCTATTTATTATGATTTGGATAAGGCAAATATTAGAAACGATGCAGGAAATGAATTGGACAGAATTGTGCAGGTATTAGTGGATAATCCAACAATACGTTTAGAATTAGGCTCGCATACAGATTCACGAGCAACGACAGAGTATAACCAAAAATTATCCCAAAGACGTGCAGACTCTGCGGTGGCTTATATTATTTCAAAAGGCATCGCTGTCAATAGAATTATCGCCAAAGGTTATGGTGAAAGCCAATTAGTAAACCAATGTGCAGACGGCGTAACTTGTACCGAAGAAGAGCATCAATTGAACCGTAGAACGGAGTTTAAGGTGATTGGAATTAGGTAGCTATTGGGGTAAACCCTTTAACAAATAGCACTATAAATTTTATAAACAGCCACGTTTTTCAGAAAGCGTGGCTGTTTTTATGCTAAATTTGCCCCATAATAACGTATCAATCATCAGCAAAATATGAAACTCGAAACCCTTGCCATTCAATCCACCCTCATGCCCGATGCTAATGCTGGGGCGGTTGTGCCTCCTATTTACCTCTCCAATACTTTTGAACGGGAAGCTGATGGCTCGTATAAACATGATTACGTCTATTCACGGGC
>JANPGQ010000318.1:0-7873 GCA_031423975.1 Cytophagales bacterium
CTTGCGAAACGAATTGCGGTTTCTTCTTTACGGGCATATACCACCTCCACACGGTCTCGTCCACGTTGTCCGTGAAGAGCATCGGCATAAAAACGCCCAATAAAACCACCGCCAAGAATACAAACTTTTGCCATAAAAATATTTATAAATGATGAATGTTTAATGATGAATTATTAATCGTTACTAACTGCTTTATTATCCTTAAAAAACATAATGAATAATACTAATACCACCGCCGCAATACCCGCAGGAACCATCCAAACGGAAGTCCAATCATGCTTGGTAATTGTCCCTTCTACGGTACTATATTTATCCAAAACCCTTCCTGAAAGGAGTGAACCAATGCCCATGCCAATTCCATAAGTTGCCAAAGTGATAAGCCCCTGAGCTGAATTTTTAATTTTTTCTCCCGCCTTATTATCCGTATAAATTTGCCCCGTTACGAAAAAGAAATCGTAACAAACGCCATGCAAAATAATGGCTAAATATAACACCCATTCAGACGAAATACCATCGCCATAACCGAAAGCGATGAAGCGAACTATCCACGCAATCAGCCCCACAATTAGCATTTTTTTGATGCCAAATTTTTGTAATGCAAAAGGTATCAATAACATAAAACCTACCTCAGAAACCTGTCCAAGCGACATTTTATTCTCTACATTGGTCATATTAGATTCTGTCAGAGACAAATTGGCGTGTGCATAATAAAATGCCAAAGGAATACAAACTAACACTGACGAAATAAAGAAAATTAAAAAAGAACGGTCTTTGAAAAGTATAAAAGAATCTGTACCCAAAATCTGTGAAATAGTAGCCTTCCCTGTTGCTTTTGGAGGAGTATCGGGGAGGGTAAAAGCAAAAACGCCCCAAGCCATAGAGGTAACCATAGCAATCTGAAAAATAGTAACTTTATCGCCAATGCCATAATAACCAATGATATTGGTAACCACAATCCAGGCAACTGTACCCAATACCCGAATGGGCGGAAAATCTTTGCTCGGATTTTGCATTTGGTTCATGGCAATAGAACTCGACAAAGCCAAATTAGGAGCAAACGTCATGGTATAAGCCAAAATATACCAAAAAAAAGTGTCAGCGTTTTGGTTTTGAATTAATAAATATAAAATACCAGCACCAAGTAGATTAAGTACGCCCATTACTTTTTGAGCAGAGAAGTATCTGTCGGCAATCATTCCCATAAAAAATGGAGCAATGATAGAAGCAATTGAAAAAGTGGCATAGGCACTCCCAATTTGCTCACCAGAGGCTTTCAGTGTAGTAAAAAGATATTTGCCCATTTGTCCATACCAAGATCCCCACGTAAAAAACATCAAGAACATCATGAGCATCAATTGAATGCGAGTGGTTATTTTCATTATTCGTTTTTTATTTTAAAATCTTTGATGAGTCTGTAATACCAAAAGCAGATTTAGGTAAAATGTAATGTATCAATGAAATTTTTTTTTGTATTTTTTTGAGAATAACTGCTGAAGTTTTTAAACTTTAAAAATTTCAGCAGTTATCCCTTCAACTTTAATTGAAAAAGATTTAAATAGTAGGGAGTTTTAGAAATATTAAAATTATAATGTCTTTTTTTTGGACAATTGAAAAATATTTACTTTTTTTACAAATAAGTCGCTCATTACATACCATGAACGTTCCTTGCTTTTTTGAATGTGATGTATTGTTTATAACATTGAAAGATTCTGTCAGTAATTGTGTTATATTATTCTGTTAACCACAAATAAGAGTTTTGTTCAATAACATTATTCCTAAAATTACTGACACTATGCTACGACAGACCGCTATCTGAGCGTAGTTTATGGGGCGTGATACCGCCATATTACGTCCCTATTTTTAATGAACAATTCGCTAAGGTTACTATCGTATGTTTTGGGGCGGGGCGGCGCACTTTTCCACAACGAAATCAGTAAACAGTAAAATGAAAGTCAAACTTCATTACTGGTTTCTTACACTTTCTCACTTAATTTCACAACTTCATTTTTAAATTTCTCAAACTCTTCTTGTAGGGCAACTATCTCACTTTCAAATAGTTGAAAATCGCAGTGTTTGGCTTTTTCTTCAATTATTCTGGTTATTTCGTGCAAACGCATTGCTCCTAAAGTGCCTGAATTTCCTTTTAAAGTATGTAATTCTCCCTGCACTTGTTTGCAATTATTGACTTTATATCCTTCAATAGCATTTTGAATCTGCTCGGTGGCCTCTTCTTCAAAACCCTCTAAAATGGATGCCACAAAACTCATATCACCCCCAACGCTATCGGCTAATTGCTTGATAATTTCATGGTCGAGAATCTGGAAGTTTTCGATGTTCGATGTTTGTTGCAGTTGTTGTTCAGACTTGATTTTTACCTCATCTATTGTTTTTAATTGTTCACTATTCACTGATAACTTTCTACCGTCAACTGTTAATTGGTCATTGTTAATTATTAATTGTTTCGCTGTCCACTCTGCTACTTTTCTTACCAAAATCTCCGC
This sequence comes from Cytophagales bacterium, assembly GCA_031423975.1. Taxonomy (GTDB): domain Bacteria; phylum Bacteroidota; class Bacteroidia; order Cytophagales; family Spirosomataceae; genus Arcicella. The sequence goes on from JANPGQ010000318.1 coordinate 2,502, forward strand.
CCTAATCGGTTTTGGTACGTAATCATTCATACCATTTGCCATAAAACGGTCTCGGTCTTCTTTCATGGCGTAGGCGGTCATGGCGATAATTGGCGGGAGTTTTGTATTGAGTTTTCGTAAATGTGCAGTGGTTTCGATACCGTCCATTTCGGGCATTTGAATATCCATGAAGATAATATCGAAGGGTTTGCCCAAGATTGAAGCCTGCACTAATTCAATTGCTTTGTGTCCAGAATCTGCCGTAATAACCTCACAGCCAGACTTCCTTAAAATTTCACTGGCTACTTTCCGATTCGTTGCGTTGTCATCTACCACTAATAAATAAGGATGATATTTGTCAAAATGATTTACTACTTTAAACACTATTTCGTCCTTTTTAGCCATCATTGGGCTAATTAATGTTTCTTTTATTTCTATCGTAAACCAAAATGTTGAACCTTTGCCCCATTCGGAAGTAACTCCTACTTCGCCCTTCATCATGTGGCACAATTCCTTGGAAATTGCCAAGCCCAAGCCTGTTCCGCCAAAAGATTTTTTGGTAGAATTATCTACTTGTTGAAAGGCATTAAAGAGCATTTTGAGGTTTTCTTCGGTAATACCGATTCCCGAATCCTTAACTTCTACTTTGATTCGATTAAACTTCCCTCTTTTTTCAACTAAACTGACGTTGATATTTATCGTACCATTCTCCGTAAATTTTAAGGCATTGGAAGTGAAATTTGAGAGTATTTGAAGCAAACGGGTTTCATCCGCAATGACAAAATCGGGTAGGTTTTCAGCAAAAGTACAGATGATTTTGTTATTTTTTACCGTTGCCAGTTGAGAGAATAAGGCTTGCAATCTATCAAAAACGTCCTTGAAAACCAACGGTGCTTCGTGCAAAGCCATTTTTCCAGCTTCAATTTTTGCCAAATCCAAAATGTCATTCAGAATATGAAGTAATGTCTCCGAAGATTTTTTGATGGTTAATACATAATCTGTTTGCTCTACATTTAAAGGGGTATCGGTCAGTAAATCAATCATCCCGATAACGCCATTCATAGGTGTGCGAATTTCATGGCTCATATTTGCCAAAAATCGTTCCTTCACTTTCAACGAACGTTCGGCTTCCTCTTTTGCCTGGACGATGTCGTGTTGATATTTTTTGAGGTTGGTAATATCTCGACCAATGCCCGAAACTTCCTCAATAACGCCATTATTAACGATTGGATTTAGATAAACCTCGACCCATTTTTCTTCTCCATCGGGTGAGTCCAACTGCACTTCAAAATGCTGTTGGTCTCCTTTGAAAGCTAATTTATAGTTTTGTTCCAAAATTCGCCTATCAGTTTGAGAAACCATTCTGAAACCCGTTTTTTCATTACTCGAAGTTAATTCTGGACGTATATTTAACTGGTTTTCAATGAGTTGTGAATATTCTTGATTAAAAGAGGTCAATAGCATTTTTCGATTTACCGACCACATCAAGTGCGAACTACCTTCGATGATGGCAGTCAGTCGGGCAGTCTCACGGGCGAGTGCATCTTCCGCCTGTTTGCGAGCAATGGCGAGTGCCACTTGACCCGAAATGAAATCTAATAATTCTAAATCTCGCTGTTCGTATTTATTTTGGCGTTCGTAAGATTTCAAACCGATGATGCCCGTAACTTTATTACCAATCCGTAAGGGTACGCAAATCATTACTTTTGGCACTACGCCATAGAGATAAATGGACTTTTCCTCGGCTAATTTATAGATTTCTTCGTCTCTGAGAATCAAAGGTCGGTTGGCGGCAATGGCGTATTCAGTGAGTCCATTTCCTAATTTTCTTTTTGTAAAATGCACACGGCTATCAAAATATTCGTCAATGTAATACGGAAAATAAAGGTATGATTTGGCGGAATCGTATTGGGCAATAAAAAAGTTTTTTACGTCAATTACTTCGCCTAATTCTTTGTGAATATTGACGTACAAATCATCTAAATCCGTAGAGCGAATCGTTGCTTGGGCAATACTGGCGTACAATTTGGAAGAACGTTCCGCCCGAACTTTGGCAGTGGAATTATGGAAAATACAACGAAATGCTGTGGGAATGTCTTTGTCATATCGACAGTTTACCGAACCCGAAAGGTATAATCTTCTACCATCTTTTCTACGAAAAACAACCTCGAAATCGGGGATTTTTTCACCACTTTTTACTTTATCAAATTTCAAAAGAGCTTCTTCAGCAAAATCGGGATGGAGGATGTCTTTTAAACGTAAATTTGCCAACTCGTCCGAGCCATAACCCGTAATTTCCAACCATGCTTTATTGACATACAGAAACCGCCCCGACATACTAATTAGCTGAATTAAATCGGAAGTATTGTTGATAATATCTTGTAATTGGGAATTGGTTTTGGCAAGTGTTTCTGCCACTTTGCGACGTTCAGTTACGTCTTCGCCAATGATGGTGAGGTATTTTGTCTCTTCGGCAGCATCGTTAAAAACCGTTGAATTGAGTTCTACAAACTTGATTTGATCAGTTTTTGTAAGTACCGTTCTTTCCTTCTGCTCAAATAATCCCCCCTTTACCATTGCCTCTTGAAAGGCAGAAAAGCGTGATGCTCTCTCCTCCGTTGGCACTAAAACTTCAAAGAAATTTTTGCCTACTAATTCGCCAAATTCATAGCCTAACATTTTGGAAGCGAAGGCGTTACAAAAGATAATTACGCCATCTTCCTCGATAACGATACCTACTAAGTTTAGATTTTCAACGGTTTTTTGTAGTTCTTCTGCCACCGAAAGTCTGGTGCCATTGCCACGCTCGTTTACCTCCAAAACCCGCAACTCTTTTTTGAGATGACGAATTTCAGTAACTAATTCTTCCTTTGTTTTATGAGTCCAACGCATCGCTTCAATTTGTGATTTAGTGAGTAAAATAAGCACTCGTTTCTTTGCTTAAAACTACGAAAAATTAGGGGAAAAATATTATTAATTCATAAAAAAGGCATAGATTTAAAAGGAATTTTCCTCTAAAATCTATGCCTTCAAAACTATGTTCTACTAAAAAAAACCTAAGCAAAAATCTCATTTACGCTAATTTCAAAATCTTCTAAAACGGGTTTTGCCGAGCAAATATCATCATCAGTACAGATTTGAGCTTGCTTTAGAGAAGTATAAACTTGAACAGTTTGGTTGTCTGGATAAATTAACCAAACCACACTTACACCAGCTTTAAAATATTCAATTATTTTTGCTTCTACTTTATTCGCTTTGTCATTGCCAGAAATTACCTCAATTACAAAGGCTGGAACTTCATCTTCGCCTTGTTTCATGGACTGCTCTTGTTCAATGGTGAAATAAGCAATGTCAGGTCTTCTCATTTGAATACCACTTAGTTCTACATCTTGTTCAGCAACAAATGTACCCCGTTGCCAATAGCCTTTTGAGTTGAAAAGCCGATTCAGTACAGTAAAAATATAAAACTGTTTTCTATTCATTCCTACAAATTTGATAAGTTCGCCATCATTCCATTCATATTTAAAACCATCTTCTGGTTCCCAAGCCATGAACTCTTCCAAAGTTGTAGGCAAAGTCGATATATCTTTTGTTAATACCATCAGATTAATATTTTTTTACTCAAAAATAGACAAATTTTGCTGAATTGAAAATAGTTATTGGTTATTTGTTATCGGTTAATAGTTCTAAAAAACCAATTCCCTATAACTAATAACCAGTAACCAATCCCTTACTCCACCGTAACAGATTTGGCTAAATTACGTGGTTGGTCCACATTACAACCCCGCATCACTGCAATATGATATGATAATAATTGCAAAGGAACTGTTGCCAATAAAGGAATCAGAGCCTCATGCGTTGCTGGGATTTCGATGGTATAATCTGCCATAGTTGGAATCAATTTATCGCCTTCCGTTATGATGGCGATAACTTTTCCTTTCCGTGCTTTCACTTCTTGAATGTTTGATACCACTTTTTCATACGAACTATCTTTGGTGGCAATGAAAACTACGGGCATTTCTTCGTCAATCAAAGCAATAGGTCCGTGTTTCATTTCTGCCGCTGGATAGCCCTCTGCGTGGATATAGGAGATTTCTTTCAGTTTCAAAGCTCCTTCCAAAGCCACTGGAAAATTATAGCCACGACCTAAATAAATGAAATTTCGAGCGTCCTTAAATTTTTCGGCAATGATTTTTACTTTTTCATCCGTCAATAAAACCTTTTCGATTTTTGAAGGAATTCTTTCCAATTCAAACAACAATCGTCTGAAAGTATCTTCATGCAAAGTACCTTTTTTACGAGCCACCGCAATTGCCATCATTGCCAAAACCGTAACTTGTGCGGTGAAAGCCTTCGTTGAAGCTACGCCAATTTCTGGTCCTGCGTGGGTATATGCCCCTGCATGGCTGGCTCTTGGAATGGAAGAACCTACTACATTACAAACGCCAATAATGGTTGCTCCTTTTGATTTTGCTAATTCAATAGCTGCTAAAGTATCCGCCGTTTCGCCCGATTGTGAGATAGCAAAAACGAAATCACCTTCTTTGATAATAGGATTACGATAACGGAATTCAGAGGCGTATTCTACCTCCACGTTGATTCTGGCTAATTCTTCAAAAATATATTCTGCCACCAAAGCGGCGTGCCAAGATGTTCCACAAGCTACAATTACGATTCTTTTAGTTTTGGCTAATTTGTCGATATAATCACGCAAACCACCCAATACTAAATGTCCGTAATCTGCATTTACTCGCCCACGCATACAATCGGCTACCGAGCGAGGTTGTTCGTAGATTTCTTTCAGCATAAAATGCTCGTAACCCCCTTTTTCAATAGCTTCCAATTCCATTTCAATCGTCTGAATATAAGGAGATTGCAAGATATTGTCCACATTTTTAACGGTCAATTCACCATCACGGACTACGGCTAATTCGTAGTCGTTTAGGTAAATCATTTCGTTAGTATATTCGATAATAGGAGTAGCATCGGAAGCAAAGAAAAATTCTCCTTCACCCACACCAATCACTAAGGGCGAACCCTTGCGAGCCGCAATTAATTGGTTAGGATTACTGGCATCCATAATCACAATGGCATAAGCCCCTACGACTTCCTTCATTGCCAAACGCACGGCTTCTTCTAATAAACAGCCCGTGTTTTTCTGAATGTCTTCTATGAAATGAATGAAAACCTCAGAGTCGGTATCGGAATGAAAAACGTGTCCTTTTTTCAGTAAATTCTTTTTGATAGAATCATAGTTTTCAATGATTCCGTTGTGAATTATCGCAAGATTTTCAGTAGCTGAATAGTGAGGGTGAGCGTTACGGTCATTGGGTTCGCCGTGCGTTGCCCAACGAGTATGTCCAATTCCGATGGTACTATGAAGGTTTTCAGTG
>JANPGQ010000319.1:0-8814 GCA_031423975.1 Cytophagales bacterium
AATCATAAAATTGCATCGCTTAGTAGAGGCTATGGGCGAAAAACAAAGGGATTTTTAATTGCTAATTCAAGCTCAAATGCAGAAATTATTGGCGATGAACCGATGCAGTTTTATCAAAAATTTGGTGAAGAAATTATTGTTACAGTAGGCGAAAAACGAGTTGATGCCATTCATCAAATTTTGAAACAAAATCCTGATACTGAGGCGATTATTTTAGATGATGCCTTTCAGCACCGAGCCGTAACACCGAGTCTGAATATTTTATTGATTGATTATAACCGACCGATTGATGAAGATTACCCTTTTCCTGCGGGTCGTTTGCGGGAACGAAGGCATGGTGCAAAACGAGCAGACATGATAGTAATAACCAAATGCCCTGATGACCTAAATTGTGAAGAGCAAGAATCCTTGAAAAATAGACTGAAACCTTATTTAAAGCAAAATACGCCAGTTTTATTTACCAAAATCTTATACGGTAAACCCTTAAATTGCCGTTCTGAATCAGAAGAATTTGATTTTACAAAAAAGATAATGTTGGTTTCGGGGATTGCCAAACCTGGGCTTTTTGAGGTATATTGCCAAAAGAATTTTAAGGTAATCAACCATCTGATTTTTAAAGACCATCATCAGTATAATGAATCGGATTTAAATTCAATTTATCTTCAAAAACAGCATAAATCAACCGATTTTACGGTTTTGATGACAGAGAAAGATATGGTCAAATTCAAGCCCTTTCTCAATCATGAGTTACTAAAAGATATTCCACTTTTTTACCTACCGATTGAAACTGGTTTTTTGAATGAAGATGAAAAATTGATATTTGATAATTTGGTTCAAAACAATGTATCTCTCAAACCTTAATTTTTCTTAAATCGCTAATCGCAATTCGCTAATTTTCGCTATTTCGAGTAATCATCTATAAATTTGTATTGTGAAAGTAAAAATATATATCATTACCACCCTTGCATTGTTGTTTTCAGGCTCGTTGAAAGCCCAATTTCCTACGAATTCATCCCAAGGAGGCAGCGGTTTTCCTGCTTCGGGTTTTCCTGCTGGTAATAACCCTAATGGAACTTTCCCACAAAAAGATGCGAAAGCTAAAGTTAGTGATGGTCGGACGGGCTTGGATGATTCCACCAAAGTAATTTATGGACCTACTTCAACTCGGTTTTTTTTAGAAGAAGATATTGTCAATAATCGTAAACGACTTTATACGATTGACACTACGTTGGCAGGAATTCATAATTATAATTTTGTTCAGAGAAATAAAAATCTCTATCAAGATTTGGGTAATATTGGCACTGCCATTCGCCCTGTATTCTATAAAGCCCCTGAACAAATAGGTACATTATTGGGCTACGATGCCTACTCCCTTTACAACATAAAGCCCTCTGAAGTAAGGTATTATAATACAAAATCACCTTTTTCCAGAATCATTTATGTGCCAGGGGGAGGCGATCAAGATTTACTCCAATTTGAATTGAGCCGTAATATAGATTCGCTTTGGAATGTGGGTATTAATGTACAGCGAATCTCTGCCAATAAAACCTTGGTGGATAAATCTGCCACGAGCGATAATACCTCCATCAGTCATTGGGATTTCACGATTCATTCCAATTATCAAACAAAAAACAAGAAATATTCTTTGCTGGCGTTCCTAAATCTTGCCGACCGCAATAGTATTGACCAAGGAGGTGTAATTTTGGAGTCTGGAAGAGATTATTCAGGAATGTTGGCATTGGATGGTAATAAACCCATTCTGACAACGGCATCTTCCAGAGATAAATCTTATAATCTTCATCTGTACCATGAATATGTGGGTTATAAAGCCTTTCAAGTCTATCAAACTATTGATTTGCAGACTCGTAAAATTCAGTTTGGTGATAAGAGTTTTTTGACTAATTGGCAAGGAGGTTTTTATCCATTTGCTTATCAGAAAGTGGATTTAGCGGCAAAGGGCGTAACGTATCCAACTGATACAGCGACATTTAAAAAATTAGCTTTGGATTCGGTTTATAATGAAAATGTATATACCAATTATGAGATAAAAACAGGCCTGAAGGGCTTTTATAAAGGTTTTAATTATCGAGCTCATTTTCGACAAAGATTTTTCACTAACTCAGTTTATTCATTAAACACCTCAGTACGAAACAATGATTATTCAACAATTGATGGAAATGAAAGTTTTTTAGGTCTTTGGTTAAATCAATATTTTAAAGATAGTACGAGAGCATTTGGAGAAGTTGAATTTACGGTTAAACCATTTTTTGGCAATTTTAGAGTTAATGGAGAATTCCAAGGAAAGTGGCTAAATGTAGGGGGCAGCTATATTTCAACGACACCAACCTTAGTTCAGCAAAAAATGCTTAATAATGCTTTTAGATGGGATAGTACATTTGCAAATCTTAAAGTTTATAATGCCTACGCTTACACAGACTTGAAATTCAAGCAATTTACGCTTAAACCAAGTGCTGATATTAGCTATATTTCTGGCTATATTTATTTTGATAAAAATGCCTTTGTACAGCAAAGTAAACCTGATATTTTTATTGCTCGAATAGGTTTAGGGGTAGATTATAAATGGAGGAAGTTTTCAAGCGCTAATCAAATTTTTATCACCAGTAGCGAAAGTAAAATAATCACATTCCCAAATACCTTCATCAATTCCAGATTTGCCGTTGATTTATTATTCAGAAAAAAACTTTTTATCCAAACGGGCTTAGAATTTAATTATCAATCAGGTTATAATGGGAATGCTTATATGCCCGTTACGCAACAGTTTTTTTTACAGGACAAACAAGAAATTCAAGGTTATGTGCAGGCGGATGTTTTTGCTGATATGCGAATCAATCGGGTAAGGATATTCTTCAAATTTGCCCACGCCAATCATAGACTTCCTTTGATGGGCAACGGATATTACGCTGCTCCTGGGTTTGCAGGAATGGGTAGAGTATTAGCTTTTGGCGTGCATTGGCTGTTGTTTGATTAATAAAAAATGACTACCGCATAGATAGGATAGGAATGTTAGAAGTAGAACGAAATTGAAATTCCACAAACCCTAATCCTTTCTATCTTTACTATGTGGTAATATATATGACAATTGAACTGCGAAATAATGCCGCCAAAACCATGTTGGGCTTGAAACTACCAACTGACCCACGATGGATAAATGTGGCTGAAAAAAATATTGATGAAATATTGATTGACCATGCTTATTGCGAGCAGAAAGAAGCTTCGTCTTCGTTAACCGCTAAGGTTAAATAAGATATAGCGTTTTCCTATCTTTGCGGTTAAGATAAAACATAGCGTCTTTGCGGTAATAATAAAACTATAAATGCAAACATTTCTCGAACGTTCGGCACAGCATATTTATTCACAACACACTCACGCTCAGTTATCTAAGGTGTGTGTGGTTGTGCCTTCTCGGCGTGCGTCATTGTATTTCAAACAAGCACTTTCCCAGTTTTCTGATGTACCTTTTTTAGCTCCTGATGTGTATGCGGTAGATGATTTTGTCTTGGAAATGACGGGACTTCGGCAGATTGACTCAGTGGCTCTATTGTTTGAATTATTTGATGTTTTTAAGGAAATTGACCCTAATGTTGCCTTTGAAAAATTTGTTACTTGGGCAAATACTTTACTAAACGATTTTGATAAAATTGACCAATATTTGGTAGATGCCAAAGCATTATTTAGCTATATGTCGGAGGCGAAGGCGTTGGAACGGTGGCAGATGCAATTGGGAGAATCTCAAAAAGACAGAAACCTAAAAACTGAGCGTACCGACCGCTATTTTAAATTATTTGAGAATATTTACATCGTCTATCAGAACCTTCGTAATCGACTGAAAGATAAGGGCTTAGTGTATCGTGGAATGGCATATCGAGACTTAGCTGAGAATGTTGATAAGTATATTTTAGCCAAAGACCGACACATAAAATACTATTTTGTGGGTTTTAATGCTTTGAGTGATGCCGAGGAAAAAACAATCAGAACCTTGTTAAAAAGGAATGATAATGGAAAATATTTTGCGGAAACTATTTGGGACACTGACGATTATATCATCAAAAATAAAGACCAAAAGGCGGGCGATTGGTTAAGAAAATATAAAGATGGGGATGAGAAAAATGGCATAACGCCACTTTTCAATAATGAATGGAATTGGCAAACGGATGAATTAATTACGGGCAAAAAGAATATTCAAATTATTGGAGTTTCCAACGCCAGTGTTCAGGCAAAAGTGGCGAGTCATGTGCATAAGGTGTGGGAAGAAGCCAAGAAAGCATCCAATGAACCCGATTGTGACCCAACTACCAGTATTTCGCAAATTGCCATTGTTTTGGGGGATGAAAATTTGCTTGTTCCCGTAATGAATTCTTTGGATGAATCGGTTAAAGAATTTAATATCACGATGGGGCTTTCGCTGAAAAGTTCGATGCTTTACACCTTGATTGATTCGCTTTTTGAACTACAAAGAAATTTGGTAGAGTTTAAAACGGAAGACGGCGGTTCGGTAAAAATTCCTAAATTTTCACATCGGCAAGTAGTGAAGGTATTGAATCATCCGTTTTTGAGGCGGTGGGAGTTGATGAAGTATGATGAAAACACAAACCCCATCCGCACAACCCTCCGTGAAATCACTGAGCGAAATCGTGTTTTCCTAAGCTCAAAAGACTTGGCAGAACTGTCTGACAACGACCCATTATTTGCCGTAATTTTCAAACATTGGAATAACAAACCTAAGAATGTTACCGCTTGCTTTTATCAGCTAATCGACTTACTAAGAGACGTTTATAAAGAAAATCAAGATGCTATAGAAACGGAATATCTGTATCAATTCTATCTGATTTTGCAAAGAATGGATGCCATTTTGGAAGAACGTGGAGAAGCCATCACCATGCGGAGTTTCAAGACTTTTCTGTACGAATTTATTAAGCAAACCAAGATACCTTTTGAGTCGGAAACGGATGATTGTTTGCAGATAATGGGAATGTTGGAAACCCGTACTTTGGACTTTGAACAGGTGATCATTTTATCAGTAAATGAAGGGACACTTCCTCAAGGCAAGCGACAAAATACGCTGATTCCCTTTGATGCGTTGAGCGACCCCCAATTTAATTTACCCACCCACAACCATGCCGATTCGGTGATGGCTTATCATTTTTTTAGGCTATTGCAACGAGCAAAAGACATCGTTTTGGTTCACGTTTGCCCAGGTGATACGTATGGTTCGGGAGAAAAAAGTCGCTTTATTTTGCAAATTGAGCATGAATTGGCAAAAATGAACAAAAATATTACGCTCACTTATCCGTCCGTAAAATTTATTGCCCATGAAGATTCGGATGTAGTGGAAACCAAACTGGAAATCCATAAAACGGAAGATATTTTAGCATTTATTGAAAAAGACATTACTGAAAAAGGCATCTTTCCTTCGCAAATGAATCAGTATTTAGATTGTACTTTAAAATACTATTTCAGTAAAATTGCCAAAATTGCAGAGGAGGAAACAGTGGAGGAAAAAATTGGCGTGGATACCTTCGGAAATTGGATTCACAAAACCCTCGAAAACATTGACCAAGCGTTTGTAGAAAAGGGTGGAATTATCGAAAAAGAAGATTTGGAAGAGGTGTTAGAAAATATTCAATCTCACTTGAAAAAAGCCTTTTCTGAAACCAATCAGGGACTTCGGGCAGAGGAAGGAATGAATTATGTTTTGTATCAAGTGGGAGAAACGGTTGTCAAGAAATTTTTGAGTCATCAACTTAAAACAGAACTATTTCCCATTGAATTATTGACCGTTGAAAAGACCCTGAAAGTTGATGTTCCCGTAACGGTTAATGGTAAAAATATCATGGTAAAAATTGCAGGACGGATTGACCGTATGGATAGAGTAAACGGGCATCAGGTGCGAGTGATTGATTATAAAACGGGCAAAGTAGAAGCTAACGACCTGAAAATTAGCAATGAAGCTATTGCCGATACACTTTTGGTGGACAAAGACAAAGACAAATTCCGCCAATTGTGGTTGTACCGTTATATGGTTTTGAAAGAAATGATTTCGCCAAGAGGCTTAACCATCAACGGCACAAAACTGAAACCCTACGAAAATGAAGTCAGCGGAGGAATTTACTCTTTTCGCAATATCGAATCTGGGCTTTTGCAACAAAAAGTAGAGTTTGATGCAGGCGAAACTATCAACGATTTTATTTACGAATCAGAGCAACAAATTAGTCTTTTCGTTCAAAGTCTTCTTAACCCAGAAACCACTTTTGAGAAACGAGATGATGTAGAAAACTGTGTTTATTGTGATTATCGGCGGATTTGTGGGCGGTAGTATTATAAGCTGAATTGTATTCCTGATTGTAGTAAATATGATGACTGTTTAGTTAAATAAGTTTGATTTTTAACCCAAGAATTAATATTTGTTTGACCACTTCCTTCGATAATTAAACTCCACTTCTTTGCAAACTTTAAATTGAGACCAACTCCTAATTTTAGTCCTAAAACTATATCGGCAGCATTTTGTAAATTATCATCACTATATTTTACATTTGGAGGCCATGTTTTTGGTGGAAATTTAAGATTAGTTACATCATATGCAAGACCAGAATAATTTGCATTATAGTTGTAGTTAATTACTCTTTGCATGGTAATTCCTGTAATGGTATAGAGTTTAAATATTGACTTATCTATTTTTTTTATTTGTATCAAGTCATTTTCAAAGTTAATTTCGCTTTGGATATAATTAAAGGATTGTGGTTCTTGAAATTTAACAGATACCTCTGAAATTGGGTTATTTGGGTTGATATTGAATCCGCTCTCATAAAATGAATAAACAGGTACATTTATATTTCCAAATGGTGTTCCAGCTTCATAGTAAAAATCAGAGCCAATTTGTTTTAGTGTCAGTTTTTTAATATCTCCCTTTGAATTACCCCAATATGTAACTTGATTTCCATAATCCATGTTTCCAGAATTATAAATTCCGATATTGAATTCGATTAGTGATTTTCTATTTAAATCCCATGCTGTTCCAAGTTTAAAGAATGACCCATACGAATTGTATGTATTTGAACTTGGGATAGTGCTATTAGAATTTAATTTGTTAGTCCATTCGTTCCATGAGTATCCATAGCTAACTTTTAACAATGGATGTTTTAAACTAAATCTCTTTCCATAAACCACGGAATCAGCCTTATTAACCGCTTTTTTATCAACAATATTTTCCTCCAACATCACAATCTTCTTCTCAGATTCTTTTTGCATTTTTTTAGATAAATCTTTAAAAATCAAAGGTTTAGATTCAATACTTTCTATTTGTTTTTCGCTGTTTGGAGAAATTATATTATCGTTTGAATAAGCGAAATTTTCAATGCTGTCAGGGTTCAAAATGCTACCAGCGTTATCTTCATTCTTGCTGTTGTTGATGTTTTTCACCAATAATTCGTGCGAAAAATCGTCTGAATTTGGATTCGTCAGATTTATGGATTTATGGATTTTTTTATTCGACATCCCACTGTTTTTGGTGTTTTCCATCAACAACTCGTGCGAAAAAATATCTGAATTTGGATTCGCCAGATTAAAGGATTTATGGATTTTTTTATTTGATTTTGAAGTAGTAATTATTGATTCAACATTGTTTGAGGAAATCCCATCTGAATTTGGATTGTGAAACGATGTGCGTTGTTGATTAATGGATTTTTGGATTTTACTTTCTTCTTTTAATCCAGAAATCCGTAAATCTGGCGAATCCAAATTCAGACTATTCCACAACCCCAAACCCGAAAACAACAAAACCAATAAAGCCAAAGAAGCATATCTCAACCAAACTCTTTTCTTTGATTCTTCCTGTCCAATTGTATAGGTATGTACAGCCATCCAAGCATCCGCAGGGGGTGTAACCGATTGATTATCAAGTGAGTTCTTGAAAATTTTATCTATTTTATGTTCTTGATTATTTTCCATTGTCCTTAATTAAAATACCACTCAATTTCTTCTGTAAAATCCGCCTGGCATCAGATAAATTTGATTTTGAAGTCCCTTCCGAAATCCCTAACTCTCGGGCAATTTCACGGTGTTTCATCCCTTCAAAAGCATAAAGATTAAAGACCATTCTGTAAGTTGGCGGTAATTCTTGAACCAATAAAAGCATTTCCTGAAAACTCAAATCACTTAGAATATCATCATCATTTTCTATCTCAAAAACACTCTCAAAATCATATAAAGGCACATTTTGCCATTTTGTTTTCGTTCTAAAATATTCCAAAGCGGTATTCACGACAATTTTTCTTGCCCAACCCTCAAAAGAACCATCATGTCTAAACGTTTTGAGTTGATGATAAATCTTGATAAAACTGTCCTGCAAAATATCCTTTGCCTCATCTTTATCCGAGGCGTACCGAAAACAAACACCAAACATTTTAGGCGAAAGTTCTTGGTAAATCTTCTCGAAAATGAGATGATTCCCGTTTTGAAACTGTTGGATATATGAGGTGAAATTATCGGGCATAAATGTTAGAAATAGCTAAATAGAAACGGTTTCAACTATAAGATGGAAAAGAAGGAGAAAAGGTTGGGTAAGTTTAGAAATAAAATAAATTTAGCATAAAAATGTGAGTAAATGTAAAACCTTTTGACTGCCAGAACTCTTTAATAACTATACATAAAGATATGAAACCAATAAAACCAACTCGCCAATTCCCCAATGAAATGATGGATAAATTCCGTCAGATGGGTGACCCCGAAGCCGATAAAGTCATTGACAACCTTTTCAAATCAGACGGTATTACGGGTGTGCGAGAAATGTTTAAATGG
>JANPGQ010000320.1:0-2220 GCA_031423975.1 Cytophagales bacterium
AAAAGAGTAGGTCGTGGTGAAGGCTCAGGATTGGGCGGAACTTCGGCACGTGGTAACAATGGTGCTCAGTCACGTTCAGGTTATTCTCGTAAAGCGGGTTTTGAAGGTGGACAGATGCCACTTCAAAGACGAGTTCCTAAATTTGGTTTCAAAAATATTAATCGTGTTGAATATAAAGCACTTAACCTTGATACCCTTCAAGCATTAGCTGATTCATTGAGTTTGACAGTTATCAACCATGACGTATTGTATGCTCACGGTTTGGTATCTAAAAACGACTTAGTGAAAATTTTATCACGTGGTGCTATAACATCAGCATTGGAGGTAACTGTAAAAGGTTTCTCAGCCTCAGCAAAAGCAGCTATTGAAGCGGCTGGCGGTCAGGCAATTGTGGGATAAAAAAATATGTTTCCATTATCGTAATTTAGGTTGTGATAATGGAAATTTTCAAATTAATCAGGATAGACAACAGAAATATTAAGTAATCGGGTGAAAACTGGCAACAGATTTGTAATTAGATGTTAAATTAACCAAATTGATTTTCATATTCCTTAACGATTATTTAAACAGATAGCATGAACAAGTTTATTAACACTATCAAAAACATTTTCTCAATAGAGGAATTAAGAGGTAGAATTCTTAATACCCTGTTGTTTATTACCTTCTTCCGCTTAGGTTCATACATTGTATTGCCAGGGGTAGATGCCAACAAATTGGACGCAAAAGGTAGCGAAGGACTATTAGGCTTACTTAATATGTTCTCAGGTGGTGCATTCAATAATGCTTCCATCTTTGCATTAGGTATTATGCCTTATATTTCGGCCTCTATTGCTATCCAGTTATTGACTATTGCTTTGCCTTATTTCCAAAAAATGCAAAAAGATGGTGAATCTGGAAGAAAAAAATTGAATCAGATTACTCGTGTACTAACTATTTTAGTTACCGCCGCACAAGCAACAGCGTATTTACAAACCACCATTCCAGCCGAAGCCATTATGGTAAGTGCATGGTCTTTCCGTTTGTTTGCAGTCATTATTTTAATTGCTGGTACAATGTTCTGTATGTGGTTGGGAGAAAAAATTACTGATAAAGGAGTAGGTAACGGTATTTCAATGCTAATTATGATTGGTATTGTTTCACGTTTTCCAAGTGCTATCATCGGTGAAGCTCAATCTCGTGGAATGTCAGGAGCATTGTTATTTGTCATTGAAATGGTTGCTCTTTTCTTTGTAGTAATGTTGGCAGTAGCCGTAACGCAAGCAGTAAGACGCATTCCAGTTCAATATGCCAAGCAAGTAGTCGGTAATAGAGCATCATCAGTTAGCGGTGAGCGTCAATATATTCCATTGAAGTTAAATGCTTCGGGAGTTATGCCAATCATTTTTGCTCAGGCTTTGATGTTTGTTCCTGGCTTAGTAGCAGGACAGTTTGCTGATAAAAGTGAATTTGCATTGTCAGTTCAACAAAATTTTGGCGACCCAGGAGCTTGGGGATACAATCTTTTGTTTGCAACCTTGATTATTATATTTACATTTTTTTACACAGCTATCTCAATCAACCCAACACAGATATCTGATGATATGAAGCGTGGAGGGGGTTTTGTACCAGGTGTTAAGCCAGGTGAAGCAACATCAAGTTTCATTGCAGATATTTTAGATAAAATTACTTTACCAGGAGCAGTGATGTTAGCGGTAATTGCCATTTTGCCAGCCATTGCTCGTTTATTCGGTATCACGAGTGGATTTGCTTCTTTCTTCGGAGGAACATCTTTGCTCATTTTGGTAGGCGTTGTCTTGGATACATTACAACAAATTGAAAGCTACTTATTGATGCGTAAATATGAAGGCTTGATGCAGTCGGGAAGAGTAACGGGTAG
Source organism: Cytophagales bacterium (assembly GCA_031423975.1). Taxonomy (GTDB): domain Bacteria; phylum Bacteroidota; class Bacteroidia; order Cytophagales; family Spirosomataceae; genus Arcicella. The sequence goes on from JANPGQ010000320.1 coordinate 1,877, forward strand.
AACAGAAGCTACTGTTTAAAGCAAGAGAGTTGAAAGGACTCTATTCAAAAATGATTTTCTTAAAAACAAGTGCCGAGTTAGAGATAATAAGAACTAACGGAGTGATATTGGGACAAGCCCACGCCGAAGTAGCCAAGATTATCAAGCCTGGTGTTACTACAAAGGAGTTAGATAAAGTAGCTTTCGAGTATATTAAAGACAACAACGGTCATCCATCGTTTTTGAATTATAATGTAAGTGGACACAAATTTCCAGCATCTCTTTGTATTTCAGTTAATGACATCGTTGTTCACGGAATACCCAGTAATTATCAGGTGAGAGATGGCGATATTATTTCGATAGAT
>JANPGQ010000321.1:0-12634 GCA_031423975.1 Cytophagales bacterium
ACGGTGCAAAACTGGCCGATCTGTGCCCCGACGTAACGATGGATGGCAGGGTGGCTATTCCAAAATCATCGAATCCAGCTCGTATTAAGGAGAATTTTGATATTTTTGATTTTGAAATTAGCCAAGAAGACTGCCAATTTATCAATACTTTCAACGAAAATCTCCGAATCGTGGACGACCCGATGGAGATGTATTAGATTGAGTTTATGAGTTTAAAGTTATGAGTAATTACGAGGATAGATTTCTTGCATCAACTCATTTTTTTTCACTCATAAACTCAAAAAAAAATCACTATTTAAAACTCAAAAACAATGAAATCATTCTCAAAAATCATCCTTCTTTTAGTGCTTGTTGCTTCATCAACTTATGCCCAAAGGATTAAAAAATCAGGACTCAAAATGTCGCATCAAACCGAGAAATTATTACGCCACGTCGTAATCTTCAAATTTAAAGACACTTCTTCGCCCGAAGACGTGCAGAAAGTGGCAGATACATTTTATGCCTTAAAAGGACAAGTTCCAGAAATTGCAGCTATGGAATGGGGTATCAATAATAGCCCCGAAAACTTCAATCAAGGCTTTACGCACTGTTTTGTGTTATCGTATCGTTCAGAAAAAGGCTTAGCAAATTATCAAGAAAATCCAGCTCACAAGGCATTTCAAGAGGTTTTGAAGCCACACATGGAGAAGGTTTTTGTAGTGGATTATTGGATGAGATAGAGCCAGTTATCGGTAAAACAGTGCAAAATTTCTTCATTTTACGGAAGTCTTCATTCAAAATGAAGACTTCCGTATCTACCCTTGAAAATTGCCCATTGAACATTGCTAATTGAAAGTTATTTTTCACTCATTATCTCCCACAAATCCACTTCATTTTCCGCTTTACCTTTTATCCTACCGCATAATTCCTTAAATTTGTATTCGCTTTTTTAAATACCTAACTATAATCTTGTGACTAACTCTTTTCGTGGTCTAATTAATTGATTATTAAGGCTTTAAATACAAACGAAATGCAAGAGTGAATTTGAGAATAGGTTAAGACTCTGGGGGTAGATTTGATATTCACCTTCATTCCCTCCCAACGCTGCTTCACTCCCCTTTTATATTCTGTTAAATTGTGTTAAATCAGTGAAAGAACAATTAGATCAAAACAATCTACCAAAACATATTGCCGTTATCATGGACGGGAACGGACGTTGGGCAAAACAACAAGGATTCGTAGATAGAGTTTTTGGACATCGCAACGCCATCAAAGCCGTCAATGAAGTAATTGAAGGTTGCGGAGAATTAGGTGTTGAATATTTAACACTTTATGCTTTTTCGACTGAAAATTGGAATCGTCCAAAAGCCGAAGTGGATGCTTTGATGATGCTGTTAGTAAAAACCATCAAGGACGAATTGCCCAAAATGCAGAAGAATAATATTCGTTTAGAGACCATCGGAGCAACAAATACCCTTCCTGCAAGTTCACAAAAAGAGTTACGGTCAGCTATTGAAGCCACCAAAAACAATACGGGATTAACCTTGATTTTAGCCTTGTCATACAGCGGAAAATGGGATATTGTACAAACCGCCAAGCACTTAGCAGAGCAGGTCAGGAAAGGAGAAATAGCAACTGATGACATCACAGAGCAACTTTTTGAGCAATCCTTAGATACCAAAGGCATACCCAATCCAGATTTGATGATTCGTACAGGAGGTGACCATCGAATCAGTAATTTCATGCTTTGGCAATTAGCCTATTCAGAATTATACATTTTTGAAGAACTGTTCTGGCCCGATTTCCGCCGTGAACACCTCCACGAAGCCATTTTAGATTACCAAGACCGTGAACGCAGATTTGGCAAAACGTCTGAACAGTTATCAGTGAACAGTTAATATTTTTCGATGTTCGATGTCCGTTTTTGGATGTTCGTATTGAACAGAAAAATTTAAAACAGAAACATTGAGCGTGAAAAACCAAACATCGACTTACAAACATCGAAATTACAGCAGAAAGCTCAGAGCTGAAAGCTACACAAAAATATGAAAAAATATACTTTACTACTTTCGCTTCTTTTCGCTTCGTTCCTCGCACAGGCACAATTGCGTGGGGCTTTGGGACAACGTTCAACCGCCGTAGCAGGTGCTACGGAACTGAATTATGCCGACCCCAAAGAATATGAAATTGCGGAGATAATCACCACTGGTTCAAAGTTTTATGACGGCAACTCAATGATTTCATTATCGGGCTTGCGAGTAGGCGATAAAATCAAAGTACCTGGCGATGCTATTTCCTCTGCCCTCAAAAAATTGATGGGACAAGGCATTTTGGAAAATGTTGAAATTGACGCTTCTAAAATAGAGGACGGAAAAATTTGGATAAATATTCTTATTAAAGAACGTCCACGCCTTTTCAAAATGGATTATACTGGCATCAAAAAAGGTGAACAAGAGACTTTGAACGAAAAAATCAAATCTTACAAAGGCAAAATCGTTACGGCAACGGTGAAGAAAAATATTGATTTTGCCATTCGCAGATTCTTTCAAGACAAAGGATATTTGAACGTAGATGTCAAACTCAATGAAAGAACTGACACGCTTCGTGGAAACAATGCAACCATGAAAGTGGTCATCAAAAAAGGAGATAAAGTAAAAATTTCTAAAATTGAATTGGTGGGTGTAACTGAAATGTCGGAAAGAACGGTGAAACGTAAATTAAAAGACACCAAGGAGAAAGCATTTTATCGTCTTTTCAGCCCTTCTAAATATATTCCGAAGAAATTTGAAGCTGACAAAGCTAAATTACTTGATTTCTATAATAAAAAAGGATATCGTGATGCCCAAATTTTGTCAGATTCAGTTTTCAAAGACAGTGAGAAAACCGTTAAAATCATCATGAAAATTGATGAGGGCAAGCAATATCATTACCGCAACATTTATTGGGAAGGGAATTATATCTATGCCGATTCTACTTTATCAGAAATTTTAGGCATCAAAAAAGGGGATGTTTATAACGTTGAAGACTTAGAGAAACGCCTCACGGGTAAACCGCAAGAAGACGTTAGCTCGGCTTATATGGATAATGGCTATTTGTTTTACCAATGTGAACCCGTAGAAACGGCAGTTGCGGGTGATTCAATTGATATTACATTCAGAATTGTGGAGGGTAAACAAGCTACCATCAATAAGGTTATCTTGAATGGAAATACTAAAACTTCTGACCATGTAGTTATGCGTGAAATCAGAACTTTGCCTGGTCAAAAATTTAGTAAATCTGCCATCATCCGTACTGTACGTGAACTTTCAACGATTGGGTATTTTAACCCTGAAAAAATTTCACCAAATCCAATTCCAAAAGCTGACGGAACGGTGGATATTGAATATAATGTAGAAGAAAAACCTTCTGACCAGATTGAACTTTCAGGTGGTTGGGGTGGCTATATCGGCTTTGTGGGCACATTGGGCGTAACGTTCAACAACTTTTCTGCCCGAAATATCACCAATTTTAGTGCTTGGAAGCCTCTTCCAGCGGGAGACGGACAAAAACTTTCGGTTCGTTTTCAAGCCAATGGTATTGCTTATCAAAACTATTCATTGTCGTTTACTGAACCTTGGTTGGGAGGCAAAAAACCTAATTCGTTCTCTGTTACTTTATCACGCAGTATTTCATATCCTTATAAAATCCAACAACAAAATTATCTTACCCAAGCCAGCAATGGATATGGCAGTGGAGGCTTGTACGGCGGAGGCTTGGGAAGTTATGGTAGTTCTTATGGTGGCTATAATCCTTATGCGGCATCAAGTTCATTATCTGATAGTGCCTCAGCCGCTCAATCAGATGCTCACTTCAATAGTACCTCTTTATCTTTCAGTCTTGGAAAACGTTTGAAATGGCCCGATGATTATTTCTCTTTGAGCAATTCATTATCATTTTCTTTAATTGATGTTAAGAATTTGCCTTTTTATGGTTATCCAGAGGGCCAGTCGGTTTCAGCGGCTTTTGTAACCAACTTTTCAAGAAACAGTATTGATAATCCAACGTTTCCACGTTCAGGGTCGAGTTTCTCACTCACTGCTTCATTGACACCACCCTATTCACTGTTTGGCGGTGAAAACAGTAAGTTAATTGAATATCACAAATGGATGTTTGATGCTTCTTGGTTCACGCCAATTACCAGTAAATTAGTATTCCACATGAGAACTCACTTAGGTTTCTTGGGTTCATATAGTCCTAATAAAGCTATTACCAATTTCGAGCGTTTTGATTTGGGTGGTTCGGGTATGCAAACGGGTTATAATGTAGTAAGCCGTGATATTGTAGCTCTTCGTGGTTATAAAGATAGAGTTTTGGGTCAAAACGGAACTTTGCCATCAACCTTAAATCCTGATGGAACACGTACTTCAAGTGGTGTTGCATACAATAAATTTGTAATGGAAATACGTTATCCAGTATCTTTAAATCCATCGGCAACAATATTTATTTTGGGTTTTGCAGAAGGTGGCAATAATTTTGGTAGCTATAAAGACTACAATCCATTCAACTTATACAAATCTGCGGGTATCGGAGCCAGAATCTTCATGCCAGCCTTTGGTATGATTGGTATTGATTATGGTTTTGCTTTTGATAAGGTTCCAGGTCTGTCAGATTTCGGTCGTCAAGCGTTTACATTCTCAATCGGGCAACAGATTAGGTAATTAGGAATTAGGGGTTGGGTAATTAGGAAATTGAGAATAGGGGTTTACTAATAGATATTTGTCTAAAATTTAAGTATTTAAAATTAGGTTTGTCAAATCTTATCTTGAATTACTAATAACCAGTAACTAATAACTGATAACCGCTCCCTAAACTGTTAATGTTTTGTTAAAGAAATTAAGATGACAATAAGCCTAATTGAGATGCGTTAATACAACGAATCAAAGCGATTTATAATAGTTCGAACTATTAATTATTCTCTATTAATTATTAACTATATTATTAAAGCCGTGAAAAAGAAGATATTTTTATTAATTTTGCCATTCTTTTGTTTTGTCCTTTCATCAAAGGCTCAAAAAATCGGGTATATTGATACGGAGTATATTACATCCAGAATGCCCGAATATAAAGCCGCCCAAGCAGAAATTGAGAAATTGACGGCAAAATGGGTAAAAGAAGTTTCGGATAAGAATGATGAAGTGGCCAAATTGGAGAAAACGTATCGGGCAGAAGAAATTCTTTTGACCGAAGAAATGAAGCAACAACGCCTCAGAGCCATTTCTGATAAAGAAAAAGAAGCCAAAGACCTCCAAAATAAAGTTTTTGGATATAATGGTGACCTACTAAAAAAGAAACAGGATATCATGAAACCTGTATTGGACGAAGTAGCAAAATCAGTTGAAAAAATTGCAAGATTAAAGAAAATTGATATACTTTTTGATAAATCATCCGATGGCATTTCAATGCTTTATACCAATCCAATTCATGATTATACAGATTATATTTTGGAGGAATTAGGCATATCTCCCGACCAATTGAAAGAAAAGGAAAGAGAAGAAAATGATGCCAAAACGAATCCAGAGAATAAAGAAAGTGACGTTACAGAAAAACCAAAATCCAATAGAAAAAATACAGTAAATCCCAAAAAAGAGTAAAATCAACCAATAATAAAAAAATGAGAAACAAATTTTTAATTGCCCTTTTCGCATTCATCGGTTTAGCCATGTCTAACGTTAATGCACAACAAAAAATCGGATACATTAGCTTAGACTACATCTTGGCACAAATGCCCGAAGCAAAACAAGTGGAAACAGAATTGACGGCTACAAAAACGCAGTACGACAATATGTATCAAGCAAAAGCAAAAGATTTTCAAACTAAGTTGGCAGATTATGAGAAAAACGGTGCTTCTATGGATGCCGTAATCAAAGCTGATAAAGAGAAAGAATTACAAGGTTTGCAAGCTGCTATTCAAGAGTTTGGTCAAACATCACAGACTTCATTACAAAAGAAGCAAGCACAATTATTGCAGCCTTTGTTGAAGAAAATTGAAGACAATATGCACGCAGCCGCTAAAGAAAATGGTTATGCGTTTGTATTCAACTACGATGCAGGACAAGGCACAACGCCTATCGTACTGCACGCACCAGATGATGCCAATATTTCGGATTTGATTTTGAAGCGTATGGGTGTAACACCTAAGCCTTTGGCTCCAGCTCCTGCAACGCCAGCAACAACTTCACCAGCTCCGAAGAAAAACTAATTTTGATGTTTGTTATTCGATGTTTAATGTTCGGATAGGAAAATATAAAAAGCCCTTCAAAATCAATTTTGAAGGGCTTTTTATATTTTCCGAACATCGAATTACATAAGCTTTTTTACAATATCCTCTACAGAAACGCCTTCTGCCTCTGCCTTGAAGTTTCTTACAATTCTATGACGAAGCACTGCCATGGCTACGGCTTTCACATCTTCAATATCAGGAGAATACTTTCCGTTCAATAAAGCATTACATTTGGCGGCTAAAACCAAGTTTTGCGAAGCCCTTGGTCCTGCACCCCATTCCAAATATTTATTGGCAGTTTCAGTTGCCATTTCTGTATTGGGGCGAGTTTTGTGTACCAATTTCACTGCATATTCCACCACATTATCTGCCACAGGTACACGGCGAACCAAATGCTGAAAAGCTAAAATTTGCTCACCCGTAACTTGCTGTTTTACTTCGTATTTTTTATCCGAAGTAGTGCTTTTCACAATGTCCAATTCTGCCTGATAAGATGGATAATCCAAATTTACCATAAACATAAAACGGTCTAATTGAGCTTCAGGCAAGGGATATGTACCTTCTTGTTCGATGGGATTTTGCGTTGCTAATACAAAGAATGGCTTTTCCAAAGGATATTTTTTACCTGCTACCGTTACCGCATATTCCTGCATAGCTTCCAAAAGGGCAGATTGCGTTTTGGGAGGTGTACGGTTAATCTCATCGGCAAGGATAATATTGGCAAAGATGGGACCTTTGACAAAACGAAAATTACGCTCATTATCCAAAGTTTCAGAACCTACAATATCAGAAGGCATTAAATCGGGCGTAAACTGAATACGATTGAAATCTAAATCCAAAGCACCTGCAATGGTCTGAATTAATAGGGTTTTTGCTAAACCTGGCACACCCACCAAAAGGCAGTGCCCTTGACAAAAAATAGCGGTAAGCAACATTTTGACGGTTTCGTCCTGACCGATAATTACTTTTCCAATTTCGGTGGTAAGTTTTTGATAAGATTCTTTCAAAGCATCAACTGCTTCAACATCTGACTGGTATTGAGCCATATTTGTTATTTTAGATTTTAGAATTATGTTGGTGTCACACTCGATTGGAGTTGTATTCGATTGGAGTCGCATTCGATTGGAGCCGCATTCGACTTGAGGTATTAATCAAAATCAATTCAAACTCCAAATCAATTTTGATTATACAAATATAAAAAATAAAGTGTCAGGCATTGCTACCCGACACTCCATATTACTAAACAAAATTATTGCCAAAAAACATTACAGTTAACAATTATCAGTAAACAGTTATCAAAAATAACATTTAAAGAACTCTTTACAAATTTCTAAAAACCATTTTATACTTTTTACTGAAAACTGTTAATTGTTTACTGATAACTAAAAAGTCAATTGGTATTCGTTTTCATTACATTACATTCCTTATATTCATCCACCACATAGATAAAAACGTCATCTTTTGCTTTGGTAAACCATTTTTCGATGGCAGTATTTTTCTTTTTATTCAACGTATAACTTGATAATCTTTGGAAGTCGTCTTGTAAATTAGCAAAATGTGGTGGGTGTTTTGCTTTGTAATAAAGAATGCGCATGGCTGAACGACCATCTTCTGTACGATAGGTCATTGGTTGGCTAACTGTTCCCACTTTCATGGTATCAATCGTAAAGAAAAGCCCTGATTCCATCGTGCCATCCAAAGGCATTCTGATAGAGCGACTTTGTGGATCGGTCAACATTCCACCGCCATATTGCGTATTTTTATCCTCTGAAACTTCTTTGGCAGCTCGCTCAAACTTCAAGGTATCTCTTTGAATTAAAACCCTGATACTATCCAAAAAATGTGTTGGTTCAACTACATCAAGTCGTTGATAGTCAGGACGTAAGAGAATATGCAAAGCATGATATTCTTGTCCACGAATTTCTAACAATTTAATTAGGTGAAAGCCAAATTCAGATTCTACAACGTCCGACATTTGATTTGGTTTCATTTTCAAAGCCGCTGCCTCAAAAGGAGCAACCATTTGTCCACGCTTGGCAAAACCTAAGTCTCCACCACGTTTTCCTGAACCTAAATCTTCCGAATATAATTTTGCTAATTCCTCAAATTTTTCTCCGTTTTCCACTCGTTTTTTATAATCTAATAGCCTTTTATAAAGCTCATCTTTCTGGGCTCTCGTAGTTTTTGCCATTCTCACAATTTGTCCTATTTCCACTTCCGAAGGCAAATAAGGCAATGAATCCTTGGGAATTGCTTCATAAAAACGTCTTACTTCTTTGGGAGTAACTTTTACATCACCCGTAATTTTATCCTGCATTTTGCGGGTTATCAATTGCTCTTTGATGGCGGAACGAAGTTCATCTTTCAAAGACGCAATGGTTTTGCCGTAAGCCTCTACAATATTTTTCTGAGAGCCAAATTGAGATTCCATTTGCTCCATCCGTGAGGTCAATTCAGTCTCAACACGCTTGTCTTCAACGGTAACAGAGTCAATATCAGATTTTGCTAACATTAATTTTCCCACCACAAGGCTTTCTAATAACTGACATTTAGGAGGTGCTTGTTGTCCAGATTGTGCGTATTGAGCCATCTGGGTTTCCAACTCCGACTTTAATAAATAATAATTATCAACCTTGGCAATGATTTTGTCCAAAACAGTAACCTGTGCCGTTGCCGATTTTGAAAAAGAACAAATGAGTATTGATAATAAAAAAATATGCTTGAGAAATTTCATTCTGCGATTAGATTTTTGCGTTTTCAATGGTAATAAATCCTACAAAGATAACGCTTTTTATGGAGTGGTACGGTATGGAATTGAAGTTAAAAAGTGTTAAGGAATGTCTAATTCATAATTCGCTTTATCTCTTCATTATTCACCACCACAGGATATTTGGTTTTCAATTGATTAATCCATGAATCGAAAAGTGTCTTTTGGTAATCTCCTATAACTTGTCCACGAGCCTCTCGAAAGGTTTTTGGGCGAGGTTCTTCTACTTTTTGGATATTGATAAAAACTTGTCTGCCTTTGCTTTCAGAACTGACTTCGCCAACCGTCCATGGAGTGGCATCCACAAAATCGTTGTCTCCTTTCTTGAAAAAATGTTCTTCGGCGGTAAGGCTTCCTGGTTTTAAGGCATTGTATCTTTTTACCACATCCTCCATCGAATTAGAGAAAAACTTAATTCCTACTCGCATATTTTTGTTACGGTCAGTTTTGGAAGTTGGCTTGTATTTTCCATCATCTTTTTCAATAATTTTAGTAACAGATATGCCTTTGTTAATCAAGTAGTTAACTATTTTTTTTGCTCTTTGTGCCGATATATTTTCCACCTCATCTGGGTCTGAATTACCCGTAATTTCTACCGTATATTCCCGATTATTATACATAATTATGTACAATTGGTCAATTATTTTTTGAGCATCCGCAGAGAAATCAGCTTTATCTTTTTCAAAGAAAACCAGTGGAAAAAGGCGATTCATTGGATAAGGAGCTTTTGCCAAAATGGGTTTCACTTGCTCCATTGTCTCACGGCGGTCGGTGGTAATTAACTTCGCCAACACTCGATTGGTGTATTGATAATTGGCGGTATTCTGATTGAAATATCTTACTTGTGCTAAGGAATCCAAAGATTTTTCTAAGACATTATCGTTCAAAATATCTTTTTGCAAAATACCTTCTTTAAATTCCTGAACCTCGGCACGGAACTCTGGATATTTGATTTCGAGGTTAGATTCTTCGTAACGCAACAATTGGTCTTCTATAAAAAGGTTGTACCATTCTTTTTCAGATTTATCGTTCAATGCTCCAATTTTGGCTAATTGACGTTGCTGTTTGGTAACAAAATTATAAAATTCTCGCACCGTTGAAACCGTCTGATTAATAGCAAAAATAGTTTTGGATAAATAGGATTCATTTCCGATTCTATCTTTATAAAAATTATCAAAAGACTCCTGTTTTACGGATATAGATTCTTGAAAATTGTTATCTTTTCTCAACCTTTTTAACAGGTTCCCTCGCACCACAAGGCTTCTGGAAGGGTCTGAGGTGATTTTTTGACGGATAAAAGGAGCAAGTTCTTCAAATTTCAACAAGGGTTTTTTATCAATTATTTTGAAAATATGCCAGCCCAAGACTGTTTGAACGGGTGTGGTAAAGTCGCCTTTATCCTTTGAAAAAACTAATTCCGCTACTTTATCATCAATTAATGTACCTGCCTCAAACCATTTCAAAACACCACCTTTTATTTTGGTTCGAGTATCATCTGAATAGGCTTTACAAACACCATCAAAAGGTTCGCCTTTCTTTAAATAATTATAAACCTCCTCTATTTTAACTTTGGCGTTGGGTGTGGTGGTACTTACGAGTATATGAGCCAATTTTACTCTTCCTCGTGACGAACGTTTTTCCAAAACCTTAATGAGATGATAGCCTTTCTCTGTTCTTATAATACCTGAAATTTCCCCTTTTGAAGTATTATAAACTGCCGATTCAAAAGCATAGTTATTTTCCAAAACCGCAATAAATCCCATATCTCCACCCTTTTCGGCTGATTTTGGGTCTTGCGAATAGTTTTTAGCAATCTGTTCAAAGGTTTCGCCTTTCGTAATCCGTAGTCTTAATGTCTTCATTTCATCATAAGCAACCATCGTATCAGCGGCGCTGGCATTGCGAGGAACAGGAATGAAAATTTGGGCAACTCTTACCTCCTCACGCATACGTTCGTAAGTCTCCTGAATCATTTTTTCGAGGAGAATTTTATCCAATAAATACGGAGTTGCTAATTCTTTGCGATAGCCATTTATTTCATCCCGAAACGCTCTGGTGGTATCTCTACCCATACGTTGAGCGGCGTAAACTTCCAGTTTGTAGTTGATGAAATTATCAAGAAATTCTTTGGTTTTTTCTTTCTTGATACTATCACTTTGCACAAATTTTCGATAGACCTGCGAAAATTCGGTGGGGCTAATAATTTGATTACCTATTCTGATAGCATAAGGCTCATTTTGAGCATCGGCAGTATGAATAATGAGTGATAAACAAGTGATTAGGGAGTATATTGATTTAATAATTTTATTCATGTTCTCAAATCTTATGGAGGACTCGGCGGATTCCCAACCTATTAATTTGTAACTATTTTGTGTGCTGCTTTATTGTATTAGGGGTGCAAATATACGCATAAAAATTCAGACCAACACTATCACAAAAGCATTAAAACGAAAGGTTACAAATTACTAAAACCCTGATTACCAAGTATTTACTTTTTGTTAAGAATAATTAATTCGTATTTCATCTTATATTGAAATGAATTTTTGAGATGTTCTCCCTCAAAGTTTAAATCAATAGGAACAATCTGTTTTGCCATTGAAATAGTATCCATTTTTACCTCAAAAGTGCTTTGCCCCAATAAGTCATCTTTGTCAAAACGTTCTGCCGCTTGTAGTCCAATTCCAGCGGCTTGGAGACTGGCGAAAACTACCGCCATAGGGGTTTCATACTCGCCGAGGCTAATAAAAAGGGCAGGAATTTTGGATAAACCTCCAAAAGAATTAATTTTCAAAACGGTATTTTGAGCCTTTTTATAATCCTCAATTTCCGTCAAAACAACTGAAGAAAGTACCTTCGATTTTGCGGGAACAATCAGTTCGATAGGTTTAAATCTATCCTTCAACGCAATCTGTGCTTTTTTCATACTTTCCACCCCCCAAGAGCCATTTGCCACTTTAATCACCTTATTATTTTCATCCACCGCCGTGAGCGAATACGTCAAAACAATTTCATCGGCAAAAGTCCAATCTTCCTCTAAATTGACCGCTTCCAATGAATTGACTTGAAGCGTAATCGTCTTTTCATCTTTCAAAACGGGCGTTGAAGCCACAGGTTTTGTGGTTTTGCAGGAAGTGAAAACCAGTATGGTAATTAAAGACTTTATTAGGTTATTTTTGTTCATTTTGCTTATTAAGGTTTATTCTCTGAAATCTAAACTCTTTTCTCTAAACCTTCGGTTCTTGCTGAGTCAAACAATGAAAACTCCCCTGTCCCCAAATAATATCAGTGGCATCTAAGCCAATAACGGGGAGGTCTTTAAAACATTGTGAAAGAATATCCAAAGCAATATCGTCATTTTTGCATTGATACGTTGGTACGATTACGCCCGCATTGCAAATTAAGAAATTTGCATACGAACCTGGCGTTCTGAAATCGTCAATAATTATGGCATCTGGCATGGGTAATTCAATGATATTCAATGGTTTATTATTCAACAAACGCATTTGTTTCATCAGTTTTAGATTCTCGTTCAGCACTTCATAATTTTCATCATGTTTATTGTATTCAACAGCCGCCACGATGGTATCTTCATTGATAAAGCGAGCAGTATCGTCAATATGCCCATCGGT
>JANPGQ010000322.1:0-3258 GCA_031423975.1 Cytophagales bacterium
CTTGAAATCAGGGTAATTAGTCCGTAATTCTTCGCCCATTGGGTATGGAAAAGCCGTTTGCGAACCACGATGACCCTCAAAAGTTTGGTGCATCATTACTTGATAAATCGAATCATAATTCTTGTGATGTTTGTTGGCAGAAAGCTCGTCAATCATCCATAAACCAATGAGCATAGCCACCGCCATACCCACCGCCAAACCAGCGATATTAATGAAAGAATACACCTTGTTTTTGACAAGATTTCGGAGGGCGATTTTTAGATAATTTTGTAACATGACCTTGAATTTTTATGTATATTTGGGAAAATAAATAGTATTAATTATGGAACTATTAATAGAGACCGTAGCCGAGAAAGGATTATCTGCCTACGAAATTGAAAGAAATAAACCAATGCCAACACTAATTCATGGAGCAATCCAAGCCAATTTGATAATTCAGATTGCCGTTAAATATCCTGACAAATTTAGGATTGCCAGTGAAGTATTATTAGCTACAAAACCCGATGGAAGCACTCCTGACGTAATTTTATATCCTTTTGGGGATTTAGATTATCAAAACGACCCCTCACGCCGTCAAGATGCTCCTTTGCTTTCAATTGAAATTCAGTCAGCCTCTCAAAGTACCAAAGACATGACCAGTAAATTGGAACCTTATTTTAGTTTTGGAATAAAATCTTGCTGGATTGTTATTCCTGAATTGCAAGCGGTCATTGTTTATGATAGTCCTTATCATTATAATTTTTTCCACGAAAAAGAAATCGTAAAAGACTTGGTAATTGGTATTGAAATTTCGGTGGAAAAGATATTCAAATAATATCTTCCAAACCTATGCCACAGTTTTAACTATTTAATTATCAATGATTTAAAATTTTAGGCAAAATAAAAACCGTCCGTTTTCGGACAGTTTTTGTGCGGTTTTGTACGATATGTTTTGCTTTGATAATATACTATTTTACATCACTTCATCATGGTTTTGCGTTATAGGGAATATAATTTTCCCATTGATAAGGCGTAAAAACATCCCCAATTGAGTAAGCCAAAAGTTCTTTAAAAATGCTTTCACCATTATCGTTATTAGTCATAATGAAGATGGCAATTTTCTTTTCTGGAAAACAGATTGAATAATGTCCCCAACCATCATCGTGTCCTTCTTTAAAAAATGCTCTGCCATAGGGTGTTTTGAAAACGCCAACGCCCAATCCATAGCTTAATTCGATGTTATCATTATCTGTGCTATCCACCCAAGATAAAGGTCCAAATTGCTGCCTTGATTTAATCCGAATTTGTGGGGAAGTCATTTCCTTAAAACTCTTTTTTGATAAACCTGTGCTATTAATCAAGGCGGTATAAAACTTGGTAAAATCTGCCAAAGTAGTACTCATAGACCCGCCCGCACTGGATTCTTTCCACTTCATTAGTTCATAAAGTTCGCCTTTGGCATTGTGTCCATAACAGATAGCATTTTCAAATCGGGGTTGCCAAATTTGACTGGTATTTTCCATCTGAAATGGTTTAAAGACCCTTTCTTGTGAAATTACCTCATAATCTTTTCCCGTAATTTGCTCAATCACAAACTGCAATAAATAAAGTCCTTCGCCTGAATATCTGTACCTACTGCCCGGCTCAAACTTGATTTTCAATTTTTTGTCTGCCTCAAACCATCGCCAGTTGGGAAAACCTGTGCTATGATTTAGACACATCCGAGCCGTTATTTTCTTATACCTTTCATCATTAACCAAATCATGATAACCTCTACGAAAACCTTTAATTTTATAGTCTGGCAGTGATTTAGAGAGGTATTCAACCAATGGTTTATCCAAATCAATTACTTTTTCTTGGACAAATTGCATCGTAATATAAGCAAAAACCATTTTGGCAAAAGAAGCTCCATACATTACAGATGAAGGGGCAAAAGCCTCATTTTTAGGAACATTAGCCAAGCCAAAAGTTTTGCTAAAAATGGGTTTATTGTCATTAAAAACCGAAACGGCGACACCCGAAACATGGGCGGTTTTCATCAAAAATTCAATTTTACGTTGTAAACTATCCGCCAAAATTTGAGTACCATCAATTCTTTTGATAGTTTGTCCAAAACTGGAAAATGTTACAAATAGTGTGAGGATAAAGACGGATTTTTTTTTCATGGTTGTATTAGGAAATATCTTTATTCAATAAATCTAAAATAAACTTTTGATTAATCCTTTAACCTAAAAATTTACTCCGTCCGCAAACTCTTCACAGGATTCGCCAAAGCCGCCCTTGATGATTGCCAACCTACCGTTATCACCGCAATGATTCCAGTAATAAAAATGGCTATTGCAAATACACTAAACCCAATACTAATTCTGTATTCAAAATCCTGTAACCACCCATTCAAAACCCACCAAGCGGCAGGGGCAGCAATGATAAAAGCGATTAAGATTAAGAATGAAAATTCTTTGCCAAATAACCATAAAATCTGCCCTATCGAAGCCCCAAGCACTTTCCTTACGCCAATTTCTTTGGTTTTTTGAGCAACCATAAAGCTCACTAAACCGTATAAACCCAGGCATCCAATCAAAATAGCAATCAACGCAAAGGCTTGGATTAAACCCAACATTGCTGTTTCCATTTGGTACATTTTCCCGATTTGTTCATCGTAAAATTCGTATTCAAACACAAAATCAGGGAAAGCTGCACTCCAAATTTTATCCAACTTTTTGATGGTATTTTGGGCATCCGCCATGTTCATTTTCACGGCAACGGTTTGGTACATTCTGAACTCTGATGTTACTGCAAGCGGTGGAATTTTTTCATGTAAAGTCATCACGTGATAATCCTGCACAACACCTACGATTGTTAATTTTTTACCATTAAATTCTATGATTTTATTCAAAACTTTATCGTTGGATTTTTCGCCCAAACGTTTCACCATTTCCTCATTCACTAATGCCTCTCGCATGGTGTCTATGTGGGCAATATTTCGCCCTGTCAAAAGTTTTATTCCGTATAAACTGAGGTAATCTTCATCGGCAAATTTTGTATTGAGTGAAAATTTTTCCTCCGTTTGACGGGTATCATATCTTACGCTTGTTGTATTATGGCTTTGCGACATTGGGGGTGTCCATATATAAGTAACTTTTTCGATGGAAGGCAAATTTTTTAATTGTGTTTTGAACGTCTGCAATTTAACCGCATCTTGCTGAGGAACAGGCATTTGAAGAATGGCATCATGTTTGAAACCCATCTCTGATTTGATGAAATAATTCATCTGAGAAC
>JANPGQ010000323.1:0-9616 GCA_031423975.1 Cytophagales bacterium
ATAAATAGTTGTATTATTTTTTTAAAAAAATCTCCCAATCATGAATCAATTCACTTTTTTTCAAAACCCTTGGAAACTTATTCTGCCCTCCCGTTTTTCCTTTCAATTCCATAAATTGATAAAATTTATTCGTAGGCAACACGCTGATTTTTAAATCTTTAAGTGCGTGTTTCCTTTCCACGGGATAATCATCATTTATTTCACAAAGGGTTTGGTCAATGAATTTTAAAAGCTCGTCAGCATCCACTTCGTCATCCGTTCCTATATACCAATGATGCCCAAATGTATTTTCAAATTTCTTTCCAACTACAGTAAATTCCCGAATATCAATTCCGAATTTTTGACATGCTAATTCAATGGCTTTATTCATATTATCCACTGAAAGATGTTCGCCACAAAGGCTCAAAAAGTGTTTGGTTCTACCCGTAATGATGATTTCTGCCTTCTTTTTATTGGTAAATTTAATAGTATCACCAATCAAATAACGCCAAGCTCCCGAAACCGTTGAAATTAATAGCGCATACTCTTTACCTTCCTCAATTTCATCAATCATCAAGGTTTCGGGTTTTTCAATCATATTACCATCACTATCAAAATTCTCTTCGGTGAAAGGAATAAATTCAAAGAAAATGCCATTATCCAACACCAAAGCCATATCACTATCAGGATGCGTTTGATAAGCCATAAATCCTTCCGATGCCAAGTAAGTTTCAATATAGGTAATTGGGCGACCCAACAACTTCTGGAAACCTTGTTTATAAGGTTCAAAACTCACGCCACCATGACAAAATACTTCTAAATTGGGCCAAATTTCGTGAATATTTTTAACGTTATATTCCTTAATTATTTTTTCCATCAATAGCTGAATCCAGGCAGGAACGCCCACAATAAATCCAATATCCCAATCTTTTGCTTTCTTTGTGATTTTATCTAATTTCTCGCTCCAATCTCTTGTTTCGGCGATATTTTTTCCAGGTTTATAAAAACTTTCAAACCAAAATGGGATTTTTCCTGCCGTTATTCCGCTCAAATCTCCTTCAAAATAATCGCCCATATCCTGTAATTTTGTACTGCCTCCCAACATCAAATAGCCTTTTTCATAAACCTTTGCGGGAAGATTTTTATAGGTTGCCAACGATAAAATTTGCCGAATGGAAGTTCGATGAATGGCTTTCACCATGTCTTTCGTAACGGGAATATGCTTTGATGCGGATTCAGACGTACCAGAGCTGAGGGCAAAATATTTAATATCACCCACCCAAGAGACGTTTTTTTCACCTTCCAACGTTTTATGCCACCAATCTTTGTACATTTTATTGTAATCAAAAACGGGTACTTTCTTCTTATATTTGGTATAAAACTCCTTGTCGTTTGAGTATAGCGCCGCATTCATAATTTCCTCAAAATGAAAAGCCTCTCCAAATTGAGTAAATCGACCTTTATTAAGCAATTTAACTAATGTTTTACGTTGGATTTTTGCCAAATTCGTTTTTGGTCTTTTTACCAACCCCGTCAATTTTATTCCCCGTTTGATAATATTTCCTACAATTGCCATATTTTTTTTGATGAGTTATAAGCGATGAATGTTAAGTATTGTTCACGCTAAAACCACGATTTTAAAGTTTCAACTGCCTGATAGTCAGTTAAATCAAATTTTGACGGTACTATTGAGATATAATTTTCTTTCAAGGCATCTTCGTCTGTTCCGCCGTCGATATCTTCGTTCAAAAGGAAACCATCCATCCAATAGTAAGGTCGTCCATAGGGGTCTTTGCGTTCCTCAAATGATTCTTTAAAAAGAGCATTTGATTGTCGGCAAATTTTAATTCCTTTGATGGGTTCTTCCGATATTTTAGGGAAATTCACGTTTAAAGTTACTCCTTTTGGCATTCCATTTTCCAAAACTTTTGAAGCAATGGTCTTGATATATTCGGTAGTATGTGAAAAATCGGCATCGGGTGAAAAATCTCCCAAAGAAAAACCTATGGCAGGAATCCCTTCAATGGCTGCTTCAATGGCTGCGGACATTGTACCACTGTATAAAATGGCAATGGAAGAGTTTAAACCGTGATTTATCCCTGAAACCACCAAGTCAATTTTACGCCCTTTTAACAAAAAATGTTTGCCAAACTTCACACAATCGGCAGGCGTACCATTGCATTTATAGGCTTCTACGTTGGGTAAATAGTGTTTTACTTTAACCACTCTCAATGGTCGGTCAAGTGTGATGGCGTGTCCCATTCCTGACTGGTGCGTATCGGGAGCAACCACGACAACCTCACCAATTTCTGACATCACTTCTGCCAATGTTTTAATGCCTTTTGCTGCGATAGAATCATCGTTTGCAACTAATATCAAGGGTTTTTGCATATTGCTGATAAATAAATATGGTTTCTTGCGAAACCCAAATCGGATTTTGGTAGTTTTGTTTACAATAACAAATGTACCATTATCAAAATAAAAATATGATAAAATTATTAGGTAAAATTATTTTAAAACTGTGGGGATGGAAAATAATTGACACTACACCGAATGGCGTTTTGAGTTATAAAAAAGCCGTAATGATAGCCGCACCCCATACGTCAAATTGGGATTATCCCTTCACAATGGCAATGTTATATTCTTCGGATATTCCTCTTAAATATTTGGCAAAAGCCTCTCTTTTTAAATTTCCTTTGGGTCTGATAATCAGTGGGTTAGGTGGTGTTCCCGTAAATCGCTCACAGAAAAATAATTTGGTAAACGATATGGCTGAAATGATAAAAAATTCTACCAAACCTATTCATTTAGTTGTTCCAGTTGAAGGAACTCGAGGTTATACAAGTGAATGGAAATCAGGATTTTATCACATCGCTTTGGCAGCTAATGTGCCAATAATTTTTGGTTTTTTAGACTTTGCCAAAAAAGAAGGAGGTTATTTAAACGTTTTTTATCCAACGGGGAATTACGAAAAAGATTTAGTACAAATTCAGCAACAATACCTTCATATCACACCCAAACATCCTGAATTTAATTCTTTGAAAAACTTGAAGATTTAACAGGAAATAATTTTTTCCAAAGCATATTTTATCAAGCTATCCAATTGTTTTTCAGGTTGTTTAGAAAATTCGTTGGTCATTCTATTTGCCAAAATGGCACTGATGGATAATACTTCATGTCCCAAAATTTTACCCATCAAATAATACCCTGCCGTTTCCATTTCAAGATTGGTCAAAATATTTCCATCACGATTATACCCGTTCATTTTTTGAAGTAATCCATCAATTTTAGGCGAATATCTCAACACACGACCTTGTGGGGCATAAAAACCTGGACAGGTAACTGTCATGCCCGCAAACCAATTTTCAGGTGTATTTTCCGTAAATAATTTTAATAAATCAACTCCCGCATGATTGCAGTAGGGCATAAATTCTAAACCTAAATCTTTTTGTAATTCTATGGTAGTTTGATTCATTTGTGATTTATAAAAAAAGCCCAAAGCATCAAAACCAACACCCCATTCCGAAATTACGTAATTATCCACAGGAATACTTTTTTGTAAACTTCCAGAAGTTCCTAACCTGATGATATTCAAAGATTTATGCTCTTTTTTTTCTTCTAAAGTACTAAAATCTATGTTTACTAAAGCATCTAATTCATTCATCAAAATTTCCACATTATCCGTCCCAATTCCACTGGAAATAACGGTTAACCGCTTACCCGAAAGCATACCAGTATGCGTAACAAATTCACGTTTATTGATTTTGATTTCCACCGAATCAAAGTATTGAGAAACCTTTTCAACACGTTCAGGGTCGCCAACGGTTATGATAGTATCTGCAAGGTGTTCTGGACGGAGGCTGAGGTGGTAAATACTGCCATCAGGATTTATGATAAGGTCGGTTGGTGATATTTGCATTAAAATTCAATTTTAAATTTCTTAAAAATTTCTGTATTTACGAGGGCATTGGTTTCAATTTCAATAATTTTTGATTTTCCCTGATTTGATAAAAAATCTAATGAATATTTTTCCAAGTCCTTTATTGACACCACTTTAAAATACTCGATTTCTGCATCAGCGGCGGTTCTTTCTGCATTTTGAGATTGTACTGTTTCAAAATAATCATCTAATTCAGGCTGTTTGCTGGGTCCATCAATCATTCTAAAAATTCCACCACCATGATTGTTCAGTAAAATTATTCTTAAATTATGGGGTAAATAACGATTCCAAAGCCCGTTGCGGTCATAGAAAAAAGCAACATCACCCACCAACAAAAACACTAATTTATTAGTAGAAAGGGCTTGTCCAACAGCGGTACTCACGCATCCATCAATCCCACTCGTTCCTCTATTAGCGAAAATTTCAATATTTTTATTCGGCAAAACACCAAGGTAATTTGCGTATCGCACCGACATAGAATTAGCCAAATGTAATTGACAATCACTTGGTAATGAATCTATTAGGTACTTAATGCAATAAAATTCATTAAATTTTTCGAGATGAATTTTATCATTAAAAAATCTTTCTACATACACCTTGGCTTTTCTATCCTGAGAAATCCATTCTTCTTGAAATTCCCCATCCCTTTCATCTTCATCCCCGTTTTTGAATTGTTCAAAATCCAGATCTTCATACAGTTTCTTAAAAAAATCAAGCGGTTTCATCGGGATAATTTTCGTCAAAGATTGAAAGGTGTCAATCAGGTGGTCGCTAAGTTGCAAATGCCAATGTTCAAGGGCTTTGTTTTTACGTAAAAATGATTTTAAACCTTTGGAAATAAATGAGTTACCAAAGGTTATCAGTAGTTCGGGTCGAAGGTTTTCATTTTCAGGTTTCAGAAAGATATCATGTTTGGAAATGGCTTCAAAACCTAAATTTGAAATAGAATCTCCCAAGCAAACAACTTGAAATTCTTCTTGCAAATTATGTAGGATTTTGGATAATTCTGCATTTGATTCTTGCTGACCACCCGCAATTAATATGCTATCAAAACCTTGAAATTGATTGATTAAATCTGCCCACACCTCTTTACTCAAACTTTGCTCATTTGCTAATAATTCTACAATTCTAACATCAGTATCTGATATAAATTCCTCATTTTCAGTGGGATAAAAAGGCTCTCGCAAAGGGATGTTGATATGTACGGGTCCACGAGGCTCAGTATTTGCCAAATTAACGGCATGATTTACCGTTCTTTCAATATGCCAAACTGCATCTGGATGAGAATAATCAGCTCCAATTTCAAAACTTTGTTTGACATGTTTCCCAAAAATATCAGTTTGATAAATCGTCTGTCCATCGTGTTGATGAATCCATTCTTTTGGTCGGTCTGCCGTGAGAATGATCAGGGGGATTTCTTGAAAAAAAGCCTCTGCTACGGCGGGTGCGTAATTATAAGCAGCCGAACCAGAAGTACAACACAGTACTACGGGTTGATGTAGATTTTGAGCCATGCCCAAAGCTATAAAAGCCGCAGAACGTTCATCAGAGATAGATTTTGTAATAATGTCAGGATGTCTGACTAAGGCAATTGTTAAAGGAGCATTTCTTGAACCTGGTGAAATTAGAGCATTTTTTACACCCTTCTTCGCCAAAATATCAACAAGATTTATGATAGGTTTTAGCAACATTTTATCAGTTAAAAATTAATAATATCTCGAAATTTTCCATTCGTTATTCAATAAATCACAATTCACATACTTACTAATTTATTCGACAAGCCAGAGGTCACTTTCTTTCAAATATACCAAATGGTCGTTCCACAACACTCTTCGCCAAATATCATTCCCACCTATTACATTGAGCCGGTTTCCCTTGTTGATTTCACCAGTAATGTTGGCAGCCGAAGATGGTTCAGCTCGCAACAAAACACCATCGTGATTAATGATTCCTTGATGATATTTATCGGGCAAATTCATGAGTAATGCCACTCCAATTAAGTAAACTAACATAAAGGCTTTTTGGTTAGCAGGAATATAATTGTTTTTGTATTTTTTTAGGAAAAGAATTACAAAAATATAGATTCCAAGCACTAATAATATAGCGACTAAAAAACCTGCATATTGTTTATAAAAGAGAATTAAAAAATTAAAATCGCTCAATTCATAGCCCTTCAATTCATGGAGCAATGCAATTTCATTAAGTTTTGCCAAGATTTTTTCATTAGGGTCTAATTCATACGCTTTATTCAAAAAATAAAGTGTTTTTAAAAAGTCCCCCTTTTTTTCTTTGATATAAGCTAATTTCAAAAATAGTGATTTAGATGGATTTTTGATTTTAGACAAACTTTGCTCGTATATCAGTTCCGAGGCACTAAAATTTTCACTTTTATACAGTGAATCCGCTTTTTTTAACCTTCCTACATCACTCTGACTCTTAGAGAGTTGCATAAAGCTAAGGTTGAAAATGAAAAAAAATATGATTTTTTTTAGATAGTATGCTTGCATGGTGTTTTTTAAAATCGTAGTTTTGCACCGCAATAAGGGAAAACATTTTGACAAAAACAAAAGAAGTTTTTAACAGTTTTTCAGAAAAGCAATGATTCCGTAGCTCAGTTGGTAGAGCAATACACTTTTAATGTATGGGTCCTGGGTTCGAATCCCAGCGGGATCACGAAGGTTGTCTTGCGATTCGTCGCACCGTGATAACTTTCCCTTCGTGTCAGATGACACACTTTATATATACAAACTTCGGTTTGATGATTCCGTAGCTCAGTTGGTAGAGCAATACACTTTTAATGTATGGGTCCTGGGTTCGAATCCCAGCGGGATCACTTAAAATCTTCAAGTCTATGATTTGAAGATTTTTTTTGTTTGAAAATTTGTAAATAAAAAAAGTCGTAAGTTATGAAGCCGTAGATTTTCTTTGAAAACAACATAAAACATTTTCAAAGAAATACAACTTTATAACTCACGACTCCACAATTATCCTACTCAACCTTAAAACGGTAAATCTTGGTCAGCTTCACTGAATGATGGCAAATCTGCCACTGGTGGTGCTGGACGTGGAACCGCTGGTGTTGAGGCAAACCCTTGGCTTGCTGATGGTGCTGAGGCAGTAGATGTGCCACCTCCGCCTGCTGTGTCTATCCTGATGGCACGCAAATCGGTGTACCAGCGTTCATTATACTCACGAGACTCAACGCTAAACTGAATCTTTAATTTTTCACCCAATGAAAAGGTTTTCAAGTCGGCAGATTTATCTCCCCATGCCGTGAAACACGCTTTTTTAGGGTATTGATCTTCGGTTTCCAACACAAAATCCTGCTTTACCCAAGCTCCATTTTTGCCTTGTCCCGTTACTTCGGGTAGGACTTTGATTAAACTTCCTTCAAATTCTAATGCCATTGCGCTTTTTTATTTTTGGTAATTATATTGATTATCAGACTCTTAAAACAGTAATTTATTTTATAACGTTTCCAGATTCTTAATTTGTTTGCAAATAACTAAAATTTCTTTAATTTTACATCATCAAAATGGCGATGTGGTGAAATTGGTAGACACGCTACTTTGAGGTGGTAGTTAGAGCAATCTTGTAGGAGTTCGAGTCTCCTCATCGTCACAGAATCCTTTCAAATTAATTTTTGGAGGGATTTTTTTTAGTTGATAATTGATAGTTAATAATTGATAATATTTTCTAAGGACACAAACTATCAACTATTCATTGTCAATTATCAACTATCAATTGAACTCTATCTCAGGGGGTTTTTCATACAACAAAGCTTTATCAACTTTACTAATTATTAACGCTAAATCTGATGAATTATTGACAAAATCAAGGTTGTTTACGTCTAAAACTAAGATTTTTCCTTCTTTATAATTTGTCGTAAAATCTTGATAATGCTCGTTCAAATCTGATAAATATTTTTCTGAAATATTCGATTCAAAATCCCTTCCACGTTTCTTGATTTGAGAGATTAATTTTGGCAAATCAGCTTTTAAATAAATGGTCAAATCGGGGGCTTTTACGGATTTCATCATCAAGTCAAAGATTCCTCGGTAAGTTGTATAATCATTTGCTGACATAATACCAGATTTGTAAAGGTTCATGGCAAAAATATACGCATCTTCATAAATAGTGCGGTCTTGGATGATTCTACGATTGGATTTTTGAATCTGAATCACTTGTTCATATCTACTTTTTAGAAAATACATTTGCAAATGAAAAGCCCAACGTGGCATATCTTCGTAAAAAGGCGATAAATACGGATTTCCCTCCACGGCTTCGTATAAAACTTCCCATCCAAAATGTTCCGCTAATTTTGCGGCTAAGGTCGTTTTGCCCGCTCCAATGTTTCCTGTAATGGCTATGTGCATTTGTGGTTATTAGTTATTGATTATTAGTGAAATCTCCTGCCAAAAAGAGTTTTCTGAAACTTCAAGAATGCAAATTTCAATAAAAAAACGGTAAAATTTCAAGAAGGATTTATTTTCTTTTGAAAAAATGATTTTCATATTGTTTAACGATTTTGGCTTTCATAAAATAGTGTTTTAAAAATTGTGCATAGACAAATTTCTAATTTTCGTACATTTGTATTTTTATTGGCAAAGGTTTCAATAGACCAGTAACCGATAAAAATACAAATAACCAATAACCAACCCTGTAACTCATGTTGAAGATGAAGCCATACAGTGTAATTCTTTATTACAACTATACGCCCATTGTGGACACGGAGGCGTACCGTGAAAAACATCATTTATTTTGTCTGAATAATAATCTTTTGGGCAGAATAATCATCGCCGAAGAAGGTCTAAACGGAACCGTTTCAGGCTTTACTGAAGATTGCAATCGTTATATGAAATGGCTTGAAAATGACCCAATTTTTGCAGGGACAAATTTCGATTTTAAAGTTGAAGAACACGAAATCAATGCTTTTGCCAAACTTCATGTGAGAGTAAAAAACGAAATCGTCAATTCTGATTTGCCCGTAAACCCTCGTGTACGTACAGGAAAGCACCTCGAACCCGCTGATTTCAAACAAATGCTGAAAAATGACCCTGATGTGGTGTTGGTGGATATGCGTTCCAATTATGAACACGCTGTGGGGCGTTTTAAGGGGGCAATTACCTTTGATATGGAAAACCTCCGAGAATTGCCCGACCACGTGGAGGAGATTGTTCATTTGAAGGATAAAAAAATTATTACCTACTGCACAGGTGGCATCAAATGTGAAAAAGCCTCAGCTTACCTTTTAGAAAGAGGTTTCGAGAATGTTTATCAACTGCACGGAGGAATCATTAAATACGGCTTGGAAGAAGGAGGGGAGGATTTTGACGGTAAATGTTACGTTTTTGATAATCGAGTGAAGACGGATGTGAATTCTGTTAATCCGATTGTAGTTTCAAAATGTCATATCTGCGAAACTACTTCAGACCACATGGTCAATTGTGCCAATCCTCAATGTAATGCCCATTTACCAATTTGCCCCAAGTGCTTGATAGAAATGGATGGAGCGTGTTCGCAGGACTGTAAGGAACACCCCCGTAAGCGTCCGTATAATGCACAAGGTTATTACTCAAAACAATCAGATAACTATACGGCAGAATTTGGATTTAAAAGTCGGCAACGGACGAAGGTGTAGCTTTGGTTTTTTGACCGCTTTTTTTTGATTTATTGCTTGCATTTTACGGTCGTTGT
>JANPGQ010000324.1:0-1954 GCA_031423975.1 Cytophagales bacterium
AAAGAACAAATTTGTAATTGGTACGGGAGTACGATTTACTTCTTTCTTTGGCACAAACGTAAATTTTACCACTGCCCCCGCAGATTTGACGGGCAATGATAAAAATATTGATACCCTGTTTGCTGCTTCACCAAGTCTGTCTTCTATAAATGCTTTGATTAATTTGGGGTATCGCTTGAACGATAAGTTGGAAGTGGGTTTTAATATTGATGTGATAGGTTTTTCATTTGGCACAAAAGGTACTCCTGCGTTCATTTCAAACGGAAAAAAGACTGCTACCACTGCTAATCCAACGAGTCCAAATATTCTTTTGGTGGGTGATAATGATCAGGGGTCGTTGAACTCGCATTTATATGTGAAGTACGAGATTAGTAGAGATATTGGTATAAAATTAGCATATCAATTTTTATTTAATGAATTGACTACAGAAACTAAAATTCAAACTTTCCCTTCGGCAAATGACCGATTCAGACAGAAATCGGCAATGGTTTTTGCGGGGATTTCTTATAGTTTTTAACTGTAGCATGGGACTTAACGTAGCACTGGGATATTTCCCGTGAAGCATACGTGTAAGTTGGACTCTGCTTCACGGGAAGGATTCCCGTGCTACGTAAAACGAGATGCTCAATTTGGGCATCTCGTTTTGTTTTAGTCATATTTAGGTTTTTTATCCCTTTTTTCTGCTTTCTTTTCTTTTGCAGTTTTTACTGGCTCTTTTTTGTCAGCCTTTTGTGAACTCAATCCTTTTGCCATTGTCTTTGTTGGTTATGTATTGTTGATTTTAATTCTTCAACGATTTACTAAATATAATTCTTTTGTAAATTAAGAAATATTTTTATCAAATATAGAAAGCATTTAGAATTCGTTTTAAATTATATAAAAATTATCTCATAATATCACATTATTTTCTTTAAAATATTCTATTAAAAGGTTTAGTATTTATCTTTACTGTTCACATAATCATCAACAATTATCATGAAACCACTCATTTGGCTCATTGCCTTCATTTCGTTATCTTTTTCCGTAAAATCTCAAATAAATCCTGATGCCATTCAGATTGCCCGAGACCGTTGGGGCGTGCCGCATATTTTTGCCAAAACTGACCCAGAGGTAGCTTACGGATTGGCGTGGGCTCATGCCGAAGACGATTTTGCCACCATTCAATTGACCATTTTAGGGGGTAAACAAATGTTGGGAAGACATTTGGGCAAAGATGGTGCTGCCGTGGACTATGTGGTAGCTTTAATCCGTGCCAGAGAATTGGCAGAGGCTCGTTACGAAACTGACTATTCGCCTGAATATAAGGCAGTTGTGGCGGGATATGTAGCGGGACTAAACGCTTTTGCGGCTTCTCACCCGAAGGAGGTTTTCGTGAAAGATTGTTTCCCGATAACGGTTATTGATGCTACGGCAGCCACCATATTGTCGCTATCCGTTTTTAGTGGGATGGACAAGGCTTTGAAGACGATTTTTAATAATGAAATGCCCCTTACTCAGTTCAAATCGGGTGGTTCAAATGCCTTTGCTTTCAACCGTAAAAAGACTAAAGATGATAAAGTTTATTTGAATATAAATCCGCACCAACCACTCGAAGGTCCTCAATCTTGGTACGAAGCCCATTTAGTTTCAGAACAAGGCTGGAACTGTCTGGGAGCATTATTTCCAGGCGGTGCTTCTATATTTTTAGGGTCAAATGAAAATTTGGGTTGGGCTCATACCGTCAATTATCACGATAAAATGGATGTATTTCAGTTGGAAATTAATCCCGAAAACAAGAACAAATATAAGTTTGATAATGAGTGGCTTGATTTGGAAGAAAAAGAGGTTTCACTGAGTGTAAAATTAGGGATTGCGACCATTAAAGTAAAAAGAAAAGTATGGTGGAGTAAATATGGACCAACGGTTGTAACGGAAAAAGGTCCCGTTTTTGCGATTCGTTACGCCGTACTTTTCG
>JANPGQ010000325.1:0-6044 GCA_031423975.1 Cytophagales bacterium
ATTAGTATCTGTACATTTTACTTGAAATCCTGACAATGCGGCACACATTGCAATTTGATGCCCCATATTACCCGCTCCGATAACGGCTATTTTATTTATTTCCATTTTTTGAATACAATTCGTAAATTTTTTTGAGCATTATATCACACTTTTTCATTTAAAATAGAACTTTCAGTATCTCTATTTCTCCACCAATTTGCTAATAATGAGCCAGAGATTGTCATCCACGGTACAGAAATAGCCGAAGCTAAACCAACTGTGGCTATTTTTCCCATTTGCAAAGCAATACCCGAGGCGAGTCCGCCATTTTGCATTCCTACTTCTAATGAAATTGTACGGCATGATTTTTCATCAAGTCCCACCAATCTGCCACTCCAATAACCCAATAAATAGCCAATCGAATGGTGAATCATGGAGGATAAAAATAACAAAGGACCTATTGCCAATAGAGAATCTCTTCCCGATGAAACAATGACAATCAACATCATCAATACACCCGTCATAGAAATAATGGGCATAATGGTTTGTAGCCATTTCACCCCGTTTCTAATCAGTTTATTGATAATTAATCCCAATGCAATCGGTACAAGGATTATTTCAACAACATGAATCATTATCTTCAAGAAATCAATTTCAACGTATTGACCAGCCAACATTTTCATTAAAAATGGAGTCATAATTGGGGCAGCTAACGTTGAAATTGCCGCAATGGTAACAGATAAGGGCATATTTGCTTTGGCAATAAAAGCGAGTACATTGGAAGTTACACCACTTGGAACAGAACCAATCAGGATGACCCCTGCCGCAATTTCGGGTGGAAATGCAAAGCTTTTGGCTAACCCAACTGCCACTAAAGGCATGATAGTAAAATGACTTACCAAGCCAATTAGAACAGCTTTTGGAGTTTTTACAACTCCTTCAAAATCTTTCAAACTCATTTCAGTTCCCATCGAAAACATAATCAATTGAATAAGTGGGACGATAAGACTGGTGAATTTAAAATCACCTATCTTCTGAAAATATTGAGGATAATACATTCCCAAAGCAACCGCAGCGAATACCCAAATCGTAAAAGCCATTTGCTTAAGGATAGGTACACCACGTCCACCGATTGCCAAACATACCAACGAACTAATCACAAAAGGTGCTGTTGTCATTATGCCACCTCCAAAAATCAAGATTCCTATTGCTACAAGCCCTAAAATAGCGGAACTTATCAGTAAGAATTTGTATATATTGTTCATAATGGGTAAAATGCTGATTTAAAATGGGGTACTTTTATTTAGACTTGTGCAATTTTACTACTCAGATTTGACACACTTTCTCTTAATAATTCTTCGACCTGTTTTTCCGTAAATTGATTTGTGCCATCAATTCGAGCCAACATAGGCACAGTCATGGCGGCGACTGCATTTCCATTCATATCCAAAATGGGAAACGAAATGGCATGAAGCCCAGCATATTGGTTACTTTTGATGGAAGCAAAACCTTTTGAAGCAATTTCTTTTAAGCTATTTCGGAAAGCCCCAATTTCAGTTTCCGATTTATTGGGAAGGCTTTCTTTAATTCTAATTTCTGTAATAATTGGGTCTTGAAAAGCTAATAAAACCAAACCAGATGCTGAAGGAGCAACTTCAATTTCAGAGCCTACCCTTGTCATAAAACCAAGTCCATTTGGCGGTTGAATGGATGCGATAACGGTCTGAAAACCATTGTTATAAACTCTCAAATCGCATGGGAAAAAAACTGCTCTTGAAAGTCCTTCCATAATTGGAAGTGCCTCCGTCAACAAACGATACGTTGGCGGATGAAAATGCGATAATTGAAACAACTTAGCAGTAATGGTATAGGTATTTCCGTAGTTGGCCACATAATTTCTTTGTACCAAGCAATTGAGCATTCTATAAATTTCACCCAAATTCCGCCCTAAGCGACTGGCAATTTCTTGCTGAGTCAGTCCATTTTCGCATTGACATAATGCTTCTAAAATATCAAGTCCTTTCTCTAAAGCTGGGGCAGAATATGTGCCATTGTCTTCTTTCATATTTGTATGATTTACGATTAATTTGATTTACGATTGATTCGATTTACAGCAAAAAATCGTAAATCCAAAATCATAATCACATTCCAATTTGATGCACCTCAATAATATTTCCATCGGGGTCGTGAAAAAATATTTGATACCACCCTGCCAACGCCCATTTGCCGTAATCTGCATAAGGAATTCCCACTTCTTCTAATTTCGTTTTGAAGCTTGCAATATCATTTGTCCGAAAACAGAAATGCCCATTTTGAATAGGATTAATAGGCATATTCATGCGAAATGCCGTATTATGGTCTTTTTTCGTAATATGAAATTCAACTTCTCCATCCGTCAAAAACTCAACTTGCCCATCATAACGGTTTTCTGTGTCTTCGGTCGTTAAACCATGCTCTTCATCTTGAAGCTGATTTAA
This sequence comes from Cytophagales bacterium, assembly GCA_031423975.1. Classification (GTDB taxonomy): domain Bacteria; phylum Bacteroidota; class Bacteroidia; order Cytophagales; family Spirosomataceae; genus Arcicella. Next base: position 2,457 of record JANPGQ010000325.1, read on the forward strand.
GCCAAAAATAGATTTATAAAAGTTGGATAATCTTGGCACATCCTCAGTGCATAGATTCATGTGATGATACTTAAATTTCATTATATGAAAAATTTACAAATTAAAATATATTGCAAATATGAAATTATATTTTCATATATAAAAATATAATTATACTTTTGTTAGAAATTATATTAGTAAACATATTTAATTATGCAAGAATACATTTTGGAGTCGCCAGCAAAATCGAATAAAATATGTAGCTTGACAATGGTTCGTCGTGTGGCAGCCATGTTGGATTTAGAAACGAAATCATTTTCGGAGGGTGATATTCTTCCAAAAGGATGGCATTTTTTTATGTTGGCGGGTGAGACAAAAAAATCCGAATTACGGAAAGATGGATTTCCGGGATTAGGCGTTCCAATTCCTGACCTTGGCTTACCAAGGCTACTTTTAGGAGGAAAAACAGTTGCTTATAATGGAGATCTTTTGATTGGTTCAGTTGTAGAAAAAAGTAGTTTCGTTAAAAATATAGTAGAAAAAACAACGAAGAATGGACAAATGGCAATCGTAACTATTCAACATGAATTACGCCCTATTTTAGATTCAAAACCTGCAATTGTTGAAACTCAAACTTATATTTTAAAGGAAATAGAAATTAGGAATTACGAATCTGGAATTACGAATATCACTAATTCACAAATTCCTAATGTCGAAGGCGACCCCCGCCAATTCCTAAATCCTAATTCAAAGATTATTACTCCCGATGAAACGCTCTTATTTCAGTATTCTGCCTTAGGATTTAACTCTCATAAAATTCATTTGGATAGAGATTATGCTCGAAATGTAGAAGGGCTTCCCGATTTAGTGGTGAATGGTGGTTTGGCAACAATCTTATTAACCGAATTTATGAGGAATGATTTAGGAATTGACTTAAAAGAAATTAAGGTAAAACATGTAGCACCGTTATATTGTAATCGTTTAATGACACTGGCTTTTGAACAAGGCGAAATGAAAATTTATGACGATAATAATGAAGTAGCGATTTTATGCGAATTAAGAGTGTACAATTAGAAATTAGGAATGACAAGTTAATAAGTTATTCTATTTCTAATAAAAATCTCCTAATTCCTAATTTTCAATTTCTAATTAAAAACTATGTTTGAACCCCTAAAAAATATCAAAATATTAGATTTAACCTCCGTAGTAGTTGGGCCCGTAGCCACTTGGCGATTGGGACAATATGGAGCTGAAATTATTAAAGTTGAAAATCCTTCGGGCGACCTCATGCGAGGGCTTGGGGGAACGTCTCCGACTGGACAACATTCGGGGTCTTACTTGCATTTCAATCGAGGAAAGAAAAACATTTGCCTCGACCTTAAAAAACAGTATGGAAAAGAAATTTGCAAAAAATTGGTTGAATGGTCTGATGTCATCGTTGCCAATATGCGACCCGATGCCTTGGAGCGTTTGGGATTAGATGCTGATTCCATTCAAAAGGAATACCCCGATAAAATTTATTGTTTGATAACTGGCTATGGTACAGACGGACCTTATTCAGGACTACCAACTTATGACAGTGTTCTACAAGGTGCATCGGGTATTGCAGGTTTGTTTGAGGCTCGTGATGGTAAACCCGCTTATGTTCCCTTGCTCTTGTGCGACCATATTGTAGGCGAAATCACAGCAGGGGCGGTTATGGCTGCCCTCATTCAACGACAGAATACAGGCAAGGGGAGCAGTATTGAGATTCCGATGTTTGAGACAATGGCGGCATTTGTGCTCCAAGAACATTTGGCTCAACAGAGTTTTGACCCTCCCGTTGGACTCGCAGGCGACCAACGACTTTTGAGTCCACATAACCAACCAGTGAAAACCAAAGATGGCTATATTTCATTTACCATCAATACAGACACTCAGGTACAAGCTTTTTTAAAAGCGACCAATAGAGATGAAATAATAAATGATATACGTTTTGCAAGCGTTGCAAACAGGGCAAAATATGTGTCAGAATGGTTTGAAATTAGGGGTGCATCTTTAGAAAATAAAACAACAAAGGAATGGCTGGAAATTTTTAGAACTGCCGATTTGCCCGCTATGCCTTGTCATACGCTTGAAACTTTAATCCAAGACCCACATTTAAAATCTGTTGGGCTTTTGAACTTTGAAAATCATCCAACGGAAGGAAAAACAGCCGTAATTAGCTCTACCATACGAGTAGATGGCGAGTATCCTTCGGCTCGTTCTACGGCAGTTCCCAATGGTTGGGACACGCTTGATTTACTCCAAGATTTGGGTTATTCAGAAACTGAAATAAATAATTTGATTGCTCAACGGGCAGCGTATAGTTATGGAAAATAAAAAATATAATCATCTTTTATTGGAAAATAAAGTCTGCGTAATTGTCGGTACAGCATCGCTCCGCAGTATTGGCTATGCAACAGCAGAACTTTTTGCGGCTCATGGAGCTAAATTAGTTTTGCTTGATTTGCTTATGAATGAGCAAATTGGCAATGAATTAGCGACTTCAATAGCTAATAAAATTGGGCATAAACCTGAAATTATTTCTATAAAATGCGATATACGATATACCGCAGACTGCAATAAAGCCATAGAACAGGCGGTTGCACATTTTGGTACTATTGACTGTCTAGTAAACTGTGCAGGGATTGTTAAGTCTGAAGGAATGTTGTCTATTACTGATGAGGATTACGATAATATTATGGAGGTAAATCTTAAAGGCACCTTTAATATTTGCAAAAGTGCCTTGAAAATTTTTACGGAAAAGCAATCGGGCGTTATTGTCAATTTAGCATCATTGGCGGCACAACGTGGTGGCGGTTTGGTGGGTGGTTCTCATTATGCGGCTTCAAAAGGTGGAGTTATTAGCTTGACCCGCTCCATCGCCAGAGAATTTGCACCCATGAATATCCGTGCGAATATAATTTGCCCAGCCATGATAGAAACGTCCATGTTAGATGGACTTTCGGAAGAACAATTATCCGAGGTAATTGCCACAATTCCGCTCAAACGTGTCGGAAAAGCCGTTGAATTGGCTGGGACTTGCCTCTTTTTAGCTTCTGATCTGTCGGGTTTTATTACTGGTGCTACGATTGATGTAAATGGTGGGATTCATATTCATTGAGTAGAGTTTTTTCATAAATAACTGATAATCAAAGGTTAAATATCTTGAACGTTGTGAAGGTTTTGAACTTCACAACGTTAGTTTCCGTATAAATTACAGATGAATTAATGTTATTTTACTCGTACTAATCCTTCCTTATTATTTCACCAAAACACGCACAGGTCCCAACAAACCCGAAGGTAAAAGAGGTGAATTAGCTTGATAAAAAGGCATCGTGGTAAAGGTAATTTTGTTCTTCACATCGGGCTGCGCATCGCCAATTAAGCGGTTTACCCAAAGATTGGTTACTCTTATTTCAATAGCATTTTCGCCCATTTTCAAAGCATTACTAAGTTCAACTTTAAATGGTTTTTTCCAGACAGTTCCTAACGATTTGCCATTTACAAATACTTCCGCCACATTTTTCACCTCTCCTAAATCAATTATATATTCTCCTTTCAAGTTTTTGGGAGCGGCAAAAGTAG
>JANPGQ010000326.1:0-5080 GCA_031423975.1 Cytophagales bacterium
TGTAAGTCATATTTGGGTTCCCAACCTAATTTTGTTTTAGATTTAGTGGGATCACCGATTAATAATTCTACCTCGGTTGGTCTGAAATATTTTGGGTCAATGGCTACTACTTCTTTTCCAATTTCTAATTGATGGCTTGGATGATGACAAGATACAATTTTTCCGATTTCATGAACGCCTTCACCAGAAAATTCTAACTCTATTCCCACTTCTGCAAATGCCATTCTCACAAATTCTCTTACTCTTGTGGTGATTCCCGTAGCAATTACATAATCTTCTGGAACATCTTGTTGCAGGATTAGCCACATGGCTTCTACGTAATCTTTGGCGTGTCCCCAATCTCTTTGGGCATCCAAATTCCCTAAATACAATTTATCTTGTTTTCCGTAAGCTATTTGGGCAACGGCACGAGTGATTTTACGAGTCACAAAGGTTTCTCCACGTAATGGAGATTCATGATTGAACAGAATTCCATTTACCGCAAACATATTGTAGGCTTCTCTATAATTAACCGTTATCCAATACGCATACATTTTGGCTACGGCATAAGGTGAGCGTGGATAAAACGGCGTTGTCTCGCTCTGTGGCACTTCTTGTACCAAACCGTACAATTCTGAAGTTGAGGCTTGATATATCTTAGTTTTTTTTGTTAACCCTAATAATCTAACGGCTTCTAAGATTCTAAGTGTTCCGATGCCATCAACTTGGGCGGTATATTCTGGTTCATCAAAAGAAACCTTTACGTGAGACATTGCCCCAAGATTATAGATTTCATCTGGTTGAACCTCTTGAATAATTCTGATGATGTTGGTTGAATCACTTAAATCACCGTAATGAAGAATAAATTTAACATCTTCCTCGTGCAAGTCTTCGTAAAGATGGTCAATTCTTTGAGTATTAATCAATGAACTCCTACGTTTGATACCATGAACTTCATATCCTTTTGAAAGTAAAAGCTCAGATAAATAAGCACCATCTTGTCCTGTCACACCCGTAATTAATGCTTTTTTCTTCATTTAATTATAAAGCTCTTCTGTTTTTTTGGACATTGCAGTCCGAGATAGTTTTTATTTTTAAAATAGTAATATACTTATATTTTTGTTTAAACTTAAAACACAAATATCTATTTACAAAAGTAATAAAGGATTAGCACTAAGAAAAATAATATTTTCAACCAACAAGTCACAAACTTTATAAAACCTTGTAATTCAACTATGTAAAGGATTTAATTAATGATAATAGTTTATTAAACGGTCAAGAATTATAGCCTTGCATCTACCATTTCTTTCTCCCACATAGATTTAATATCAAAAACAACAGCATTATTATTTTTGAAGTTTTCCAAGTTTAATGTTTTGTATTCTTCATGTGAAACAGCCAAAAGGATACCGTCATATTTGTTTGATAATTCTGTAATTATTTCTATTCCGTATTCTTCTTTTACCTCATGTATGTCTGCACAGGGGTCATGTACGGTAACATTTACGCCAAATTCTTTCAATTCATTATAGACATCCACTACTCGACTATTGCGAATATCGGGGCAGTTTTCTTTGAAGGTGATTCCTAAAATTAATACTGTGCTACCTTCAATTTTATGTCCATTCTTAATTAACAATTTAATGAGTTTATTGGCAACGAATATTCCCATGTTGTCATTTACTCTTCTACCCGATAGAATTACTTGTGGATAATAACCCAAACTTTCTGATTTGTGCAAAAGATAATAAGGGTCAACCCCAATGCAGTGACCGCCTACAAGTCCTGGTTTAAATTGAAGAAAATTCCATTTTGTTCCTGCTGCTTCTAATACTTCGGAAGTATCAATACTCATTTTGTCAAAAATTAAGGCTAATTCGTTCACGAAAGAGATATTTACATCTCTTTGGGCATTTTCGATGGCTTTGCTGGCTTCGGCTACTTTCATGGAAGTGGCTTTGTATGTGCCTGCCGTGATGATTGAACCGTATAAATCATTGACAAAATCGGCAATCTCGGGTGTTGAACCAGAAGTTACTTTTTTGATTTTTGTCAAGGTATTTATTTTATCCCCTGGGTTAATCCTTTCGGGTGAATATCCGCAAAAGAAGTCTTGATTAAATTTCAACCCACTTTCTTTTTCTAAAACAGGTACACAATCTTCTTCTGTACAACCTGGATAAACGGTTGATTCATAGATTACTACGTCATTTTTTTTAAGAATTTTGCCAATGGTACGGCTTGCTGAAAGAAGAGGTGTTAAATCTGGTTTTTTATAATTATCAATTGGAGTGGGAACAGTTACTATGAAAACATTATAATTTTTTAAATCTTCAAGGTTAGTAGAGAAGATTAAATTTGGAGAAGTTTTCAATTCTTCAGATTCAACCTCTTGGGTACGGTCGTAACCATTGCCTAATTCTTCTACTCTTTTTTTGTTAATATCGAAACCGAGTACAGGATATTTTTTTCCAAATTCTACGGCAAGCGGTAAGCCAACATATCCAAGACCAATGACTGCAATTTTTGTATTTTTGAACATACTTGGTGTTAATTTTTTGAGAATTATCTACAAATATACACAGGGTTTATAATTTGTTTGACTTTTAGGTAAAATTAAACCAAAGAGAATTGAGCTGTAGCGTAGGTTAGGCGTAGATTAAGCGTAGGTCAGCCGTAGGTTATCCGTATAAGATAGGTATAAAGCCCTTTAATATTACGTAATCAATACTTGGACGTATTCTACCTAATTCTTAACTGTTTTTCATAAAATAGCAGATAATTATGATCCTATTTTTTTGAAGGTATCAAATTTAAAATACTTTTCGCCAACGAACGCATGATGGTTTCACGGCTGTATTTTTGAATGAAATCAGCTCTATTAATTGGTTTTAATTCATGATTTTGCAATATGTCAATAAAACTTTTCACATCTCCCGAATCAAAAATGATTGCATTTCCAACATTTTCCTGAATAAACGCTTTGGCATAGCCTCTCACGCCCGCAATGATAGTTTTGTTAGTTGCTCCGTATTCAAAAATTTTGGAGGGAAGCACCTTTTCAAAGGCTTTGTATTCGTTGAGATGCAGGAATAAATAATCGCTTTCTTGATAATATTTTATCAAATCTGCTTGATTCACTGGCGTTATTAAATTCACGTTATCTATTTGTAAATCAAGGAGTTTGCGATTCAACTTCTTCTTTGTGCCACCATCACCAATAATATTAAAAATGTATTTTCCTTTTAAGGCTTTGGCGGCTTCGGGAATGATTTTTTCTAAGCCTTGCCCTTCGCCAATATTTCCTGCATACGTGATGATTTTAGGCTTGTTTGAATATTTCTTTTCATAATTTTCTCCTAAAAACACATCATCAATACCATTGGTAAAAAATGTGGTTTCACCTTTAAAATAGTCGAATGTATTTTTAAAACCTTCGGATACAAAATTAATATGAGTGGCAGATTGAATGGTATATTTTTCAATTCGTTTGAAAACAGGAAGTATCACAGATTTGATAAATTTATTCTTGAAAATATCTCGAATATTTTCGGTAAAAATGTCTCGAATATCAAGAAATAGAGGAATCTCTTTGCTATTAGCAATTCTGGCTCCTAAAAAACCCGTAAAAAGTCGAGCCGAAGAAGCGTAGATTATGTCATAATCTTGATTCTGAACAAGTTTTAATGCTCCGTTTGCATAAGCCCCGAAAGCAATGGAATGGTCAATAAATCCATTATTATGGTCAGGTATTGAGATTCTATGAATGGTTACATTGCCTTGCTTTTCATATTCTGAGGCAGGATTTTTAAGGCTTTGATAACGATTGGGCATCGTAGTAATAACTTCAATACTGTCTTCTGAGCAAATTTCATGACGTAAAAAATTTACCAAAGCAGTGCTTCTAAACGAACCCGCACAAAAATCGGGATGGTAGTTGAATGATAAAACAAGCAGTTTCAAAGTGGTTAGCAATAAGTGATGGTAATAGTCAAGAATTTTTGAAAAGTTAAAGTTAATAATTTTGCGGGCTTTTTAACATTAAATTCATCACTAAAAAAGTAAATACTTTGCTTTATGTCTAAATTGTTCTCGAAAACAATATTTCCAAGTGTAGTTTTTACGCTGTTTCCCACAATATCTATGTCTATTTCAGGATGAAAATGCAGATAGGCTTTTTGACTATGAATTGTTTCTCCAATTATTTTATCATGAATAATAATCTTCTGATTTTCAAGTTGAAAACTTCTTTCGTGAATGATTCCTAAACGTTTGTATCCATCGTGAGAGGCTGTAATTTGAAGCTCATTTTCGGATAAAATTTGGGCTTTTGCTCTCCTGCCAACTCTGAAACTTGACCATATTTCGGATTGCTCAAAATCACCAATTTGAACAGTATTATGAGCGGCAGTTGAGCGTTCTATTTGTCTGATTTCGTTGTTTTGATATGTTGAAGTACCCGTATCAATAATAAAGGGTTTTCCTTGGGAATACAATATAAAACTGAGTGTATCACAATGGGCGTGAGCAGGTTGATAGTCGGGAGCAATATTGCCTACATCTATAAATAATTCAAACGTATCATCTTCAATTTTCCGATAACCACTTTCTGATAATTTACTTTGCTGTGAACTGATATTCAATTGATTAGCATATTCCAAAAGATGTTTTGTTGTGGGGGCAATGTTTTTTGCTGCATCATTTACCAAAGGAATATCTCCATTTTTGAAGGTGATATTTTGGAGAAAATTGAGTATTTTTTGAGCATAAACAGTCAAGATTTGCTCAAATTGATGTTCAATATAAATTTTATTAATACTTAGTAAATTCAAGCAATCCAACAACCTAAAAAGTATAATTTGATGGTACATGGGCGAACGTTCAAAATGTCCACCATCAACCAATATTTGCTCTGATAATTCTTCTCGAAATATTTTATAAGATGATATTAAAAAAACTTCATTTCTGAAATAATATGCCCCAAAGAGTAGTGAAAAGGCATTTTCTAAGAGATGATTACCCATCAGATGATATTCCAAATTATCACTTAATCGGGCGTATTGAGCCATCAAAAATCCATCAATTTTAGGGTTTCGGACTT
>JANPGQ010000327.1:0-1878 GCA_031423975.1 Cytophagales bacterium
GTAATGCCGAAGCCAATAAATTTTTAAAGGAATTCCCTGAAAATGATAGCATTAAGGTATTGAACGGAATGTATGGTCCTTATATTCAAATTGGAAAAAGAAACGTAAAAATTCCAAAAGATATGAAACCAGAAGATTTGACGTTGGAAGATTGTATCAGATTGGGAGAAGAAACGCCTGTGGTGGCGAAGGGCAAAAAGAAATAATATCAATTAACGCATTTTCAAATTTTCAAATTATTATGACTTATCCCATTTCAAAATTGGCAAAAAATCAGAATCATTTGAGTATTGAGCATCAGAGCAGAATATTGAATTTTTCGAGGTTCAATATGAATGATGATGTCTTTTTTGATTTTTGCCAAGATAATAACCACCTACGAATCGAGCGAAATGCCGATGGAACTATCATCATTATGCCACCCACAGGAACACTCACAGGAGAAAAAAACTCAGAAATTGCCGTAGATTTAGGTCTTTGGAGAAGAAAAAATGGAGGTCATAGTTTTGACTCATCAACTGGATTTACCTTAGACAATACTGCGGTTCGCTCCCCAGATGCTTCTTGGATGTCAGATGAGAGATATGAAAGTGTCGAATTGGTTGAATTGAAAAAATTTGCTCGAATTACTCCTGAATTTGTAGTAGAATTAATGTCTGAAACTGATTCATTAAGAGAATTACAAGAGAAAATGGAGGAGTATATTGAAAATGATGTCTTGTTGGGTTGGTTGATAAATCCCAAAACTGAGGAAGTTTTTATTTATAGAGAAGATGGTACCATTTCAAAAGTCGTAGGATTTGATAATAAATTATCAGGAGAAAATATTTTAAATGGTTTTGAATTTGATTTAACCCTATTGAGAAAATGAAAAAAACATTAGTCGTACTTACGGGAGCGGGCATTTCTGCGGAAAGTGGTGTTGCCACATTTAGAGATTCGGATGGACTTTGGGAAAATTTTTCTATTGAAGACGTAGCAACTTTGACAGGTTGGGAAAAGAATTCTGCCTTAGTTCAAGATTTTTATAATATCAGAAGACAACAAATGCCAACCGTTGTCCCCAATGAAGGACACAAGATTTTGGCAAAATTGGAAAAGTATTTCAACGTGCAAATCATTACACAAAACGTGGATGATTTGCACGAGCGAGGAGGTTCAACAAATATCCTTCACCTGCATGGGCAACTCACACAGGCGAGAGGTTGTAAAGACAAAAACAAAATTTATGACATAGGGTATCGTGCTATTGAAATGGGCGAAATAACAGAAGACGGAACACAAATGCGACCTCATATTGTCTGGTTTGGCGAGGATGTTCCAGAAATCATCAATGCCGTAGAAAAAGCTGCCGAAGCGGATATTTTTGTGGTTGTAGGTACTTCTATGCAAGTATATCCTGCAGCAAGTTTAGTGCATTATGTCCATGAAAAAACACCCATTTACATCATTGACCCCAAGAAACCTGACATTTCCATGACTCCCAACATGACTTATATTCAAGCGGGTGGTAGTGAAGGATTGGCGAAATTGTGGGATATATTAGTACCCGATAAAGAGTAAATATTTAAAAAAACCTATTCCCAAATGAAAAACTTCATCGTAAACAATCCTACCAAATTGCTTTTTGGTAAAGGAGTTGTATCAAAATTAGGGTCATATTCTAAAAGTTTAGGCTCAAAAGCCGTTATAATTATTGGCAAGGGTTCTGTAAAAACCAATGGAATCTTGGATGCCGTTACGGCACAATTAAAAGAGGCTGGCACAGAATATGTACTTTTTGAAGGCATAAAATCTAATCCAATCTTTCAGGATGTTGATGCTTGCATATCAATTGCTCGTGAATTTCAAGCAGACCAAATTGTGGCAATTGGCGGT
>JANPGQ010000328.1:0-12524 GCA_031423975.1 Cytophagales bacterium
TTATTCGATTGCTGCTTTTTTTTCAGGACTTGCAGTTGCAATGTTTATTGAAAGGTAATTTAATTCTTTGTGTAACAACTGATATTTTAGAAGAATATGAAGAAATAATTGGTCAGAAAATGGGGGAAGAAGTTGCAGAATCATTTATGCAGACCCTTATTTATTTACCTAATATTGAGTTTATTACAAGGTATTACGAATGGAATTTACTGAATGATATTGACCCCGATGATGATAAATTTGTTGATTGTGCTGTTGCTTCTAGTTCAGATTATTTAGCTACGAATGACAGACATTTCAATATTTTACATGAAATAGATTTTCCCAAAATTAACCTTATTAATTTAGACGGATTTAAGAAGATACTTGGTGTATCTGATTTATAGAATATGCTACAAATACAACAAATAAAAGAAAACAAAGCCGCAACTATTGAAGGCTTAAATAGAAAATATTTCAAAGGTGCGGAAGAAGCCATTGAGCAAATTTTGGGTTTAGACGAAAAACGTCGTGAAACACAAGTTGAATTAGACAATACCCTTGCCAAATCAAATGCCCTTGCCAAAGAAATTGGTGGTTTGATGAAGGCTGGTAAAAAAGATGAAGCCGAAGCTGCTAAAGCTGAAACGGGTGCTTTGAAAGTTCGTTCAAAAGAATTGGAAGAGTCTTTAAAGGTTTTAGAATTAGAGCTTTATGAAGTTTTAGTGACTTTGCCAAATCTTCCACATTCAAGCGTTCCCGCAGGAAAAACACCTGAAGAAAATGAAGTGGTTTTGGAAAATGGAGAAATTCCAACCCTTCCAGAAGGTTCAGTTCCGCATTGGGATTTAATCAAGAAATATGACATCATAGATTTTGAATTGGGAAATAAAATTGCTGGGGCGGGCTTTCCAGTTTACAAAGGGAAAGGGGCGAGAATCCAACGGGCTTTAATAAATTTCTTCTTGGATGAAGCCATCAATGCGGGTTATATGGAAATTCAGCCGCCAATTTTGATTAATAAAGAATCAGGTTTTGGCACAGGACAATTACCCGATAAAGATGGGCAAATGTACCACGCCACGGTGGATGATTTATTTTTAATTCCAACTGCCGAAGTGCCGATTACCAATATGTACCGTGATGTGATTTTGCAAGAAACCGATTTGCCGATAAAAAATGCTGGTTATACGCCTTGTTTTCGTAGAGAAGCGGGTTCATGGGGTGCTCATGTGCGTGGCTTGAACCGCTTGCATCAATTTGATAAAATCGAAATTGTCCGCATCGAAAAACCCGAAAATTCTTATGCCGCTTTGGAAGAAATGTCGTTGCACGTGCAAAGTTTACTCCAAAAATTAGAATTGCCTTACCGTGTGTTGCGTTTGTGCGGAGGCGATATGAGCTTCACGTCTGCCCTTACGTATGACATGGAAACGTGGTCAGCTGCACAAGGGCGTTGGTTGGAAGTAAGTTCTGTTTCTAACTTTGAAACCTATCAAGCTAACCGTCTGAAATTGAGAATGAAAACCGAAGGGAAATCTCAATTATTGCATACCTTGAACGGTTCAGCCTTGGCTTTACCACGTATTTTAGCTACCATTTTGGAGAATAATCAAACGCCAGACGGTATCAAAATTCCAAAGGTTTTAGTGCCTTACTGTGGGTTTGAGATGATTAGGTAGGATAATCTTAAAAAATATTGAGTCCAACACTTCCCGAAAGTTCTTTTTACTTTCGGGAAGTTCATTTTGAATGAGTCGAAAGAAGAATCATTTTTGTAATAAATCAACATTTTTCTATATCTTGCATCAAATTAATAGTCTATCATATTCAAATTAGTCTGCATGGAAATCCAAAATCTACCAACATCAAGCCCAATTAATGTCTCAATTAAAATTGTCAGCCTTCAAGGGAAAAAGTATCTATTATTCCCCGACCAATCAAAAACTATTCGTGTACTTATAAAAGACATCGTTCGCTTGGAAGGTGTTCGTAATTATACCCTTCTTCATTTGAAAAATGGAACTATTATGCTCAGTTCAAGGACTTTGAAGGTATATCAAAACGTACTTTCAGAGGTAGGATTCGTTCGTGTTCACCGAGCCCATCTTATCAATTTACACTGCATGAAGCATTATGATGAATTGGATTTGACCTTTGCAGTGATGCAAAACAAAGACCAAATTACTATTTCCAGAAGAAAACGAAAAGATTTCCAAGATAGAATAGCATTGCAATAGCTATGCGAAATGAATTATGGGTTAATTTTACGCAATAATTTTTACGAAAAATTTATCATAACTGAATGCGTTTTTTTATCATCCATCTTCCTGCTATGCGAGCAAATGGCATGGCTTTGTTTCCCTTTCTTTTGGTGAAATATGAGTCACCTTCAAAGGTGCTGATAAATCACGAACGGATTCATTTCAAACAACAAATTGAACTCCTTATTTTGCCATTTTATATCTGGTATGTCCTTGAATATCTGATACATAGACTGCGTGGACAAACTCCAAACCAAGCCTATCGAAATATCAGTTTTGAAAAAGAAGCATACCAAAATGATGAAGATTTACAGTATTTGAAGAAGAGGAAACTATGGGCGTTTTGGAAGTATATCTGACGGTAAACGGTTCACGGGGAACGGAAAACGGGAAAGCTCAAAAGGCAAATGTAGTATAAGCGGAACGCCACCCGACCAAACATCGAATCACGAACATCGAACCGAGCGACGGTCGCATCGAAAAACCCTACCAATTATTCTGTGGACAAACAATACGGTGGCGATTATTCAACATAATGCCTAAGACTACCTCATGCGAACCTTTGGAACGCTCATTTAAACTCGAAAGCGTATAATCATACGAATATCCCAAGTTGATAAATGAACTAATATTTACGCCCAAAAGCCCCACTACTGCATCTTTATGACGATACGATAAGCCAAACCAAAAGCGGTCTTTGTGAATTGCCTTCACATTTATATCAAAACTCATAGGGGCTTGACTAACTCTTTTGATGAGCATTGAGGGAATAATTGCCCATTCTTCGTTGGGTTCAAATCTTATTCCTGCTGTCAGGAAATAGTGAGGGTATGAAGTGCCAAGCCAAGAATAGGTGCTGACGGCTTGGTCTGGGTTGGTGTAATTGAAATTATCAAAAAGTAATTGATTGGCAGAAAGCCCTAAATAAAAATGCCTCGAATATAGCCACGCCCCAAGATTAATGTTGGGTTGAATAGCGTTTAATTTGGTATTTGCCAAAACGGCTTGGTCGGGATTGTCTTTCACCTGAATACTACCCAAATCTACATTATACTGTGTAACTCCTCCTGATGCTCCAATGGATAATTTCATCGTTCCCGAAATGGGAATATGATAGGCATAACTTGCCGAAATGCTATTCTGAGAAGTAACTCCAATGTGGTCGCTCACTATGGCAATACCTACGCCATGATGCCCAGGTACACGAGGAGCGCCTCTAAATTCGGTTGAAAGCGAAAGCGGACGGCGAATGGTTTTGCTGATATTGGGTGTTGCACCTGTACTGGTTCGGTCGGGTTTGCCAATGGGCATATTGGCTGATACATAATACGTTACGGGTGCCCCAGGGAAATCAGTCCACTGATTGCGATAACCCGTTTTGACATCAATGTAGTCTTCAATTCCTGAAATGGCAGGATTTATTAAATAGCTATTCATCATATACTGACTGTATTGGGGCTTGCTTTGCGCAAATCCGAACAGGCAAAATGATGATAAAATTAATGTAAGTACAGTTTTTCGCATAGCTTTTTTAACAGCTTTTCGTTGATGGGTAAACCTTTAACGAAAAAACAGACTATAAAGATAAGTAGAAACCCTATTTTTTTTCAAAAATGATTAATCATAATTGACCGTTAGCTTATTAATCGGTAAAATTTATAGGCTTGGTTCAATTTATAGGATTAATTTTACGTTGTCAATAAACATTATAATCTTTACCATACAAACTCTTGTAAGAGTTCAAGGCCCTTACAAGAGTTAATTGATGATTGAAACAGCCTCAAAACCATAAATCCTCTCAAATGAAGAAATACTTTTTGCCCATTATTTTTCTTTCGTGTACGTCTTGCATGGAAATGGTTTCAACTTCCGATTCATTCAACGAAGCACAAGATTTGGGCGTAATTGAAAATGCAGCCATCAACGAAGCCTCTGGAATTGTGTCGAGTTATCGAAATAAAGGCTTGCTGTGGACACATAATGACAGTGGAGATAACAATCGTATTTACTCGATGGATGCCAATGGAAAAGGTACTCGTGAGTTTTATTTGGAAGGAGCAAATAATCGTGATTGGGAGGCAATTGGCATGGCAACTTTCCCCGAAGGCTCGTTTATTTATGTTGGAGAAGTGGGTGATAACAATGCTGCGTATTCAGACTGTGCCATTTATCGTGTTCCCGAACCCGAAATTACCGCCAGTACTCCCAAAACTAATACTTTGAAAAACGTGCAGAAAATTTCTTATAAATATCCTGACGGAGCCAGAGATGCAGAAACGATTTTGATTGATCAAAGTACGAAGGATATTTTTATTATTAGTAAAAGAGAAAGTACAAAAAGGCTATATCGTTTGCCTTATCCGCAGTCATATACACAAACAACAACGGCTGAATTTGTCCAAGAATTAACGACTTTTTCAACGGGTTCTGGACAACAACTTTATCTGACAGATGGCAACGTATCGGTTGATAATCAGGAGATTATCGTTAAAAGTTACTTTCAGATTTTCCATTGGCGAAGAGCTACTAACGAAACAATTCCTAATGCTTTGAAGCGAAATCCTACGATACTCCCTTACGGTCTTGAACCCCAAGGCGAAGGGGTCTGTTTTGCCCAAGACGGCTCTGGATATTATACCATTAGTGAAGAAAGTAGTAGTAAAATTCCTGTGAAACTGTATTTTTATAAAAGAAAATGATTTTTCGGTAAACGGTAATTTTCGGTACAGGGTGAACGGTAAAGGGGAAACGGTTTTAGCGATAAACAAACTTTGCAATTTCTCGAATTTTCCCGTGTACCTTTTCCCGTGTACCGAAATTTACCGTGTACCGATATTAATGAGCCGCCTTGTCAGGTACGGGAGCGGAGGCGTGATAATTATCGTAAATCCTTTGGGTGTATTGCTCCAAAATTTCAAGAACTCTTTCTTGATTATCTGATTTTACGATGAAACCAATGTGATGCTCCATATCCATTCGCCAATAGATTTCTGGGTCGGTAAAGCTTTCTGTATCAGGATGTTGATGATTTGATAAGGAAATGATGATGCCTGAGTAATCATTCTTGACTTCGGGCAGCGTGTATTCTTCGCCCTTTGCCATGGCAGTTTCGATTTTTGCCCATTCACGCCAGAGATTGATGCCCGACGAAGCCTCAACCATCTCTGCTAAATTTGCTCCACCCACTCTCGAAGCCGTTTCCAAGAAAATAATTTCCCCTGTTTCGTGGTCTTTGATAAATTCCGAATGACTGGCGGAATAATTCATCCCAAAGGCTTTCATGACCTGCGCATTGGTTTTTTGAAGAGCTTTATCATCCTTTGAACTAAAAGGAACAGTTACCGACCGAAAGATGCCACCACCATGAGCTACTTCCATCGGCGTAGAAAGATATTGACTGCAACGACTGAAAACAAATTTGCCATTAACAGACAGAGAATCTACATGAAAAACATCGCCAGGACGAAACTGTTCTACTAAATACTCATGCCGACGGTCGCCGAGGTGATGGATAACCTCCCACAATTGTTCAGTATTATAAACTTTTTTGATACCCGTTGCCGAAGCCTCCGAACGTGGTTTTACTACACACGGAAAGGTTACTTTTTGCGAATATTCAAAAATATCATGGTCATTAAAAAGGCTACTGAACATCGGTACTTTGATACCCGCCTCTTGGGCTTTCATCCGCATGGCTAATTTATCTCTAAAATGCCGACTTGTAGTTTGTCCCATGCCTGGAATACGGAAATGTTCCCGCAAGTGTGCTGCTTTTTCTACATCAAAATCATCCAAAGCCACAATTCTATCCACTTGTTTCGCTCGCATCATGTAGGCAAGTCCCAAGATGATTTCGTTCATATCAAAAGAGCCATCAGGTTTTTCTTCCACATAAAAAATTTCATCAATAAACTCCCGAACCCACGGTTTATGCTCTAACTTTTTATTTGTCAGAAGATAAACAGTATTGCCCGCTTGCTTGCACGAGCGGAGAAATTCGTTGCCTTTAAAAAATGTGGATACGCAGAGGAATGAGAGGGACATAGCTTTGGCTTTACAATTGATATAATATTCTTAAAAATAAACATTAAATTTCTGATAATCAATACTCTAAACCATATTCTCCAAATACTCCAACAACAACCTCACGCCAAAAGCCGTCCCAGCCCTTTGTGGAGCGAATTCTGTATCACCATAAGCCGTTCCTGCGATATCCAAATGAGCCCAATTTTGATGATTTTCTGTAAAAACTTCTAAGAACTTAGTAGCTGAAATCGCCCCAGCCATCGGTTTGCCCGAATAGTTACGGACATCGGCGATATCCGAAGTAATATCTTCTTTATAAACATCCCAAAGTGGCAAACGCCATAGTTTTTCACCCGTTTGGTCGGCGGCTTTGGTCAGGTTTTGAGCCAATTCATCATTGTTCGTAAACATCCCCGCAGCGTGATACCCAAGCGTAGCGATGCAACTGCCCGTAAGCGTGGCAAGGTCAATCATTACATCGGGCTGAAAGTTTTTGACCATATAACTCAAACCATCTGCCAAAATTAACCTTCCTTCCGCATCGGTATCAATTATTTCAATGCTTTTGCCTGAGTATGAGTTGATTACGTCGCTGGGTTTGAAAGCTTTTCCGTCCACTGCATTCTCGCAAGCAGGCACAATGCCAATGAGATTTATCGGTAATTGTAATTTTGCTGCCAATTCCATTGCTCCAAAAACGGCAGCCGCTCCACCCATATCCGACTTCATGAGGTGCATATTGGTAGAAGATTTTATCGAAATTCCCCCCGTATCAAACGTTACGCCTTTGCCCACCAAACCAACTGTCTGCGTAGCGTTTGGCGAACGATATTCCATCACAATCAACACGGGTGGATGTTCGCTACCTTGCCCAACCGCCAAAAGTGCGTCAAGTTTCTGAGATTTGAGTTGCTGTTTCTCTAAAACGGTAACATTATACCCAAATTTTTTGCCCGATTCAATCGCCCATTTTGCCATACTGACTGGTGATTTTTTATTAGCAGGAGCGTTCATCAAATCAAAAATCTGCATTTGGGTTTTTGAAATTGCCTTGCCTCTATCTGCTAAATTTTGAGCATTTTCAGCCGAAGAAAGTATATGAATAATGCCTTCTTTTTCAAAAACTGGAAAGTTGTTTTTCTTGTCAGTTTTATATAAATCTAAATCATAACCGCCTAACATTGAGCCAACTACGGCATATTCAATCCATGCTTCGGGCAGTGAATTTATATCAATCGTAACCTCGGATGGGAATTTAGATTTTTGCTTGAAAAACAAAGTTCGAAACGCTTTGATTACCTCCGAAGAATTAGGTTTTTTGCCTAAACCAAAGAAAATGATTTTCTGATTTTGAACTGTATAAATGATATGTATCTCCTTTGAATCGGCTTTGAAATCTTGCTTCAAAAGCTCAAAATTTATGGCAAATTCCTGACAAGAATTTTTGATTAAGTTATCTAAATTTTCATCTTGTAAAAAAGGCAAAATAATAACTTTTACGGAAGGAATATGTTGGTTGATGGCTGCTATTTTCATATTTTTTTGATTGAACAAAAAATGCCACCAAAATAGGCGGCATTTCTGATTGAAACAGCTATAAAAAACTGTTTACTGATTTTAATATTCATCCTCATTAAAGAAGAAATCATCTTTGGTCGGATAGTCGGGCCAAATTTCTTCGATGCTCTCATAAGGCTGACCATCATCTTCTAATTCTTGTAAGTTTTCTACGACTTCCAAAGGCGACCCTGTACGGATAGCGAAGTCAATCAATTCGTCTTTGGTTGCGGGCCATGGTGCATCTTCTAAATATGATGCCAGTTCAAGTGTCCAGTACATAGTATATGGATTTGGTTACGTTTAATTGCTAATTTAAACCCTTGAAAATAAGATTCTTAACAAACTATTTTCTATCATTTTTTGATTGGGACTGCAAAAGTATAATTTTTTTGTTAAGGAAAAACTTTTTTCGTAATAATTCTTGTGATAAATAAACTAAATTTATTCGAGAAAATTATGGATAATCATAAATTATTTTCTTACCAAAAGGTTTTTCGATTTTTAAGTATTTAATAATCAACTATTTATAACAATAATTAATTTTATTTTATCTTCAAAAATGTCAATTTCCCCCATCAATAAATTGCCTGTTGTAGAAGTCTGTGCTTTCTCGCTCGAATCCTGTATGGCTGCCGAATTGGGCGGAGCAAAACGAATTGAACTGTGTGCCTCACTTTATGAAGGCGGAACTACTCCTTCGGCAGGTTTAATTAAACTCGCCAAACAAAAAATATCTATCGAAATTCATGCCATGATTCGCCCACGGGGAGGAGATTTTTGTTATTCGGAAGATGAAATCTTGGTCATGCAAGAAGATATACGCATGGCAAAGGCGTTTGGTTGCGAAGGCGTGGTTTTGGGTATTTTACAAAAAGATGGTAAAGTAAATATTGCCCAAACTAAGGCAATGGTAGATTTGGCAAAACCTATGCAAGTTACATTCCATAGAGCCATCGACATGACCCCAGATTATCTGGAAGCCTTAGAAAATATCATCGGAACGGGCTGTAATAGAATCCTGACTTCGGGACAAAAAAATACGGCAATGGAAGGCATTGAAGCCCTTAAAAGTTTAGTGGAACAAGCCAACGGACGCATAGAAATAATGGCAGGAAGTGGCGTGAATGCAGATAATGCTCTCACGCTCATACATACGGGCGTAAATGCCTTACACCTTACGGGCAAGGCTACAAGAGACTCTGAAATGATTTATCGGAAAGAAGGAATAGCGATGGGCGGACTTTCAGAAGTGCCTGAATATGAAATTGTTTATTCAGATGTGGAAAAGATTCAGGCGGTGGTGGAGATATTGGCACGCTGATTAGACTCGCCGTCCACCTTGATGCCTGTGGCAACGCAGATTTAAAAGCATTTATTGGTTTTACTACCTTTTGTAATGGGGCTTTATTTTTGTTTTAAGTAAGTAATCTGGTGAGATAGAAAGTTGAATTTCATTACATAATCTAACTTGTTCTTTTCATCATTTACAAATGAAATAAAAAATCTACCATCCTCATTATCAGTAATAAAATGATTTTTGGCGAAAGAAATTAAATTTGTTTTCTTGTTATCCTTACGAACAATGAACAGTGAATCATTTAGAGACTTCACTTGTAATGTGTCGTGGTACTGTTCATTATAAAAAGTTCCTTTTAATATTGATGTAGGATAGGTAAATTTAAACTTTTTATTTGCTTTAAAATTGTACTCTTTTCCAATATCATCATAAACCTTCAATGCTGTTCTTAAATATATCTGATAATATCTAAGCTGATTTTTTAGGGCAATTATGGAATATTGACTTACATAAGATTTATACTCTTGTGATGTCATAAAAAAATCTACAACATCTTTATTTATTTTGCCTGTATAGGTCAAATCTCCAAATGTTTTTGTGTTCCTTGCAACCAAAGGAAGAGACTGTTCATAGACGAAGGAAGACATCCTACTATTATTATTTTTAATTTCTTCATTTAATGCATTAAGGTCTTTTAACTGAAAAAGTAATTGTTCTTTACGACTATCGTCCGAAAGGTCAAGCTGTATAAGATTTTGATATGCTTTGTCATCAAGACTTAAATTATGATAATATAGTATCAAATATGCTAAGTTGAAGTTTGAAAAATAATCTTTTGATTTCACTGCATCATTCATAACCAAGTAAATGAGCGAATCTTTATTGTAAAGTCCTTCGATATTATCTTGGGATTCAGTGATATTTTTTTCCAATTCAACATATACTCTATGAAAATTACTATCAATCAATTTTTTATTTTGTACGCCAGCATTCCAATTATTTATATATAAAGCCAGAAGAATACCAACTACAATGAATATAATTTCACCAGTGGCTTTTAATACTTTATTTTTTATATTTTCACTAATAATCACTTCGTGGATATGATGTTTTGATAAAACTAAATGTGGAATTTTAAACCGTTATTATTGGATTTTCTGTTTATCGGCTCTCTTAAATAATACCTGTTGTAGATAGAAAAACTTTCGAAAAGTTACATTCTACCCAAGATGTAAATAACTCATAATCTGAGCAATGCAACTTGAAAGTAAAGACGGCTCTAAAATTAAGGTAAATACAATACCGAAAGCTGCACCAGCCAAATGAGCCGAATGACCAATGTTATCCATATTTCGTTTGGACATATAATACGAATAGGCGGTATATAAAATAGCATAAACGAAAGCGGGCATTTCTATAAAATAAACGTAGATACCCGTAGTGGGGCTAAATAAAATGGCTGAAAAAACAACTGCCGAAACCCCACCAGACGCTCCGAGGGCATTATAATAACTATCGTTTTTGTGCTTGGCAAAATCTGGATAGTTTGCCACAATAATTCCCGCTAAATATAAAACTGCAAATAAAATTCCGCCTGTCTGTTCGCCAAAAAGGGCGGAGAAATAATATTCCACATTTCTGCCGAAAAAATACAAACTGAACATATTAAAGAACAAATGTCCATAATCGGCGTGAAGAAATCCTGACGTAAGGAAACGATAATATTCTCTATATTTCTGAACAGCGTAAGGATTCATAATCCATTTGTTCATAATATCGGCATTGTTCCAAGCGTAAAGACTGATAGCAACGGTAATGGCTATAAAAATGATGGTTAAGGACATAATTGGGTTGATAATTTGTTAAGCGACCGCCGCCAAATGATAAAATACTTCGTTCATAGCCGCTTGTTTTAGAAAGCCTTTTACGGATAAATCTTCGTTTAGTTCTTCCCATGAAACTGCAATGCCTCCTTGTTCCAATGTCCAATCGGATAATTGATGAAAATTAGCATTTTTAAGCCTTGGGAAGTCAGAAATTTTAAAATGTAAGACCTTCCCATTGTTTAAAGCAACCAACATTAAATCTAAATCTTTATCAAAAAATAGATTTTTCGCCCTTATTCCTTGCTCGAAAATGAGTTTATCGTAAGGGTCTTTTGCGAATTTATTTTCCGAAATATTCATTCCATTGTTAAATAAAATGTGTTTGATTTTCTTCTACTAATTTACGAATTTCCTTTCGTTGAGACGACTTATATCCGTAAGAATATTCTTCTACAACATCAGGAGTGAGCCAATATTTAGCATTCCCTTCTGCTTTCATAATGTGTATGTGAGGTGGTTCGTCATTTTCATTACTATAAAATTTGAACCTATAACCATTGATTAATAAAACTACCGGCATATTTGAAATTTTGTTAGACTTCTCTATCAATCAACATCTCGGCAAAGGCTCTTAGTTCAGTTTTGCGTTCTTCATCTACTTTCAAGGAATCTAAACATTTTAATCCTTTGTCAAAATAATCATTGATTTTGGCTTCGGCTAATTGCTTAATTCCTAATGAATCATAAATTTCAGTAACGGCTTTTACTTTTTCAACATTATCAAACGTTTTGATATTCAGCCATTTATCTAAGTTTTCTTTGGTTTCGCCCGATGCTTTTTCGATGGCTTCGATGAGCATGAAGGTTTTTTTGTTAGAGATAATATCGCCACCTACTTGCTTGCCAAATTTCTCTGGGTCGCCGTAAACATCCAATAAATCATCTTTCAACTGAAAGCCCAAACCGATATTGATGCCTATTTCGTACAATAATTCACACGATTTATCGCTTGCACCCGCAATAATTCCGCCTAATTCTAAGGAAAATCCCAAAAGAACGGACGTTTTGAGTTTAATCATTTCGAGATATTCTGCTTCGGTAACTTGCTCACGACTCTCGAAATTCATGTCTAATTGTTGTCCCTCACAAACCTCTGCCGCCGTGCGATTGAAGCGTTTCATGGCTTTTTTGAAACGACTATCTTCTACTTCCATCAGGAGTTCATAAGCCTGTACGAGCATCACATCACCCGAAAGAATGGCAATATTGGCGTTCCATTTTTCGTGAACCGTTGGTTTTCCACGACGAAGCGGCGCATTGTCCATAATATCATCGTGCATCAAGGTAAAATTGTGAAAAACCTCCACCGCAGAGGCAGGTTTAACGGCTTTTTGCCAATCGTCGGTGAATAAAGCGGTTGCCATTAAAGTCATCAGCGGACGCATTCTTTTGCCTCCGAGTGCCATTAAATAGCGGATGGGTTCGTATAATTCAACTGGATTTTCGCCGTAAGTTTGTTGAGAAAATTCTTCGTTTAGTGCTTGTTGGAAGTTTTTGGTAGTCATTTGTTTT